>JACKGL010000001.1 GCA_020631955.1 Candidatus Nomurabacteria bacterium
TGCTCATCAAGGACAACAGACTGCCGTGTATTCAACAAGAAATACTCGGGAAAATGTTTCAGGACAACTTCAAACACAAATTGCAAACAGACAAGGAAACATTCAACTTGTTGGACGATATTCAATGACAAGCTGGGAACAGATTGGAAACTTTTATTTCATAAGACAACAAACCAATGCATATAATAAAACAAAACTAATAAATTGAAAGTGTATTAATTTTACTATATACCTATCTCCATTTCTCTCTTATTTGTTCACCAGCAATTATTTAATGAATAAGCAGTTTCCATTGATACAATACTCTGCAGCCGCTTTAGCATTAATAAGCGCTAAATCGGCATATACTCAAGCTGTGTTTACCGACATTGACCCTGATATAATTCTAGATGAACCTGGTGAGTTTGCAGGTATTGACTTCGATGACGATGGCATTAACGACTTCAATTTCTTTAACAGATCTTCTTTTACGACAATACCCTTTTCTCACGAATACCCTTTCCATGGCATTTCTGCGGGGGCTTTTGATTCGTTTAACAATGGGATAGCGGGATATTTCACTTTAATTTCTACGGGACCCGGATATACCTGGTATAAGCCATTTGCATTGAACTTTGGCGACATTGTGGATGAAAACCTTACATTTTATAATGCAAATACTCAAACCTTAGCCAAAAAGATCTACCTATATGCCCTGCCTGATCTAATGCTATATAAGGGTTTTTGGTACCCAGTTGATGGTATTGATATCGAAAATAAATTCTTGGGTATCAAGTTTACTGATGAAGACGGTCTTCAAAGATATGGCTGGATAAGGTGTAGTATTGTTGATAGTGCCAACACATTAATAATTCATGACTATGCTTATGAAGAAAAACCAGATACTGGAATAGCCGCTGGAGATATCATTGGAGATACCACAGAAGTTAGCATCCAAGAAATTGGAAATTCAATTAATTTGTATGCTTTTGAACAATCAATATTTATTGAATCAGCATTGGAATCAACCAATCTGCTTATTTATGATATAATGGGCAGATTGGTCTTATCTAAGAATTTGAAAAAAGGCAGGTCAGAAGTTGAAATGACCAACTATCCTATCGGACCGTACATTGTTGAATTAATTTCTGGTGTTGGTAATAGATCTGTCTATAAGGTTATAATATACAAACTTTCCCCTTCCAAACGTAGATAATTGC
>JACKGL010000010.1 GCA_020631955.1 Candidatus Nomurabacteria bacterium
TTCTATTTTTGAATAATGGGATAATCACTAAATTTACCGATTATACTACAATGCGAAATAATGAAACTGTACAAGAAGCTTATATATGAGTTTATTAGAAGTGCAACATATCAATACAGGATACGGCAAAAAGCAGGTTCTTTTTGACGTAAACTTATTAGTAGAAGAAGGAGAAACCGTCTTGTTGATAGGTTCTAACGGCTCTGGAAAAAGCACCTTATTCAAAGCAATGTATGGCATAGTGCCTATTTGGAATAACCAAGTACAAGGGAAAATCTTGTTTAATGGGAATGAAGTAACGAATAAACCAAGTCATTGTCTAATCAATAAGGGTTTAATGTACATACCCCAAAAAAACGAACTCTTTGAGGATATGACCGTAGAGCAGAATTTAGAGATGGCTTTGCTACATTTGAATAATAAGCAAGAAAGTAAAAAACGAATAGAAGAAGTGTTTGCCCAAATAGACATATTGCAAAGTAAAAGAAAGCAAATAGCTTCTAAGCTTAGTGGTGGAGAAAGAAAGCTACTTAGTCTCGGAATGGTGTTAGCCAACCGACCAAAAGCAGTACTGTATGATGAACCCTTGGCAGGATTGAGTGGAAATAATGTAAGTGTAGTATTGAACTGGCTTAAAACCATAAAAGAGAATGGTACTACACTTATTGTTATAGAACATAGGATTAAAGAATTATTATCTTTGGCAGATAATATAATAGGCTTAAAATTAGGGCGAAAGAATGCCAAAACCCTTGATAATATAGAAAATATAAAATCATTTATGGTATGAAGAATAAAGGATTATTAGTTGGACTTATTGCAATTGCAATATTTGTTATTGGGTATTTTGTTTGGAAAAGCAGTAATAATCCAGTAAGCAAGGACAAGGAAATTATTAAAATCGGAGCAATACTTCCACTAACTGGAGACCTTGCTACATACGGGCAAAGTGGTCAAGAAGGAATGGAAATTGCTTTAGATGAGTTTAATAAAGAGTTTCCCAATAAAGTAAAGCTAGTTTTGGAAGATGACAAAGGAACTGTTAAAGACGGAATTAGTGCTATAAATAAATTAATTACGAATGACAAAGTCCAAATTATTATGGGCTCAATGTCAAGCGGAGTAACATTAGGGATTGCACCGATTGTTGAAAAAAATAAGGTTGTTCTAGTTGCTCCTACTTCCACAGCTTCAGAAGTTACAAATGCTGGAGATTTTATTTTTAGAATTTGTGTTTCTGATGAATATGAAGGAAAAGCAATGGCAGACTATGTGGCTGATTCTATGAAGTATGATAAGATAGGAGTGGTTTATATAAATAACGACTATGGTGTTGGACTAAAAAACAACTTTTCCAAGGAAATGTCTGTGAAAAACAAGAACATAGATTTTGAACAAGGTTACGACCCCAAAATCACAGATTTTAAAACCATTGTTCAAAAACTAAAAGATGCAAAAGTTGATTTGTTATATATAGTTGCCCAAAAAGAACAGCTTAACTTTTTTAAGGCTTGTAGAGAATTAGATTATAAACCACAATTTACTGGTTCAACTATGATAGAAGATAAAGAATTATTGGGCGAACTTCAAAGCTTTTTAAAAGGAACAAAATATACTTTTAGAAGTTATGACCCAACTTCGCAACAAAAAGTGTCTTCAAGTTTTGTTTCAAAATATAAAGCTAAATACAATAAAACTCCCGATTTCTATGCAGCTTCTGTCTATGATGCAACAAGATTAATTCTACATTCTGTTGTTAAGGCAAATAATACTGGAAATGACTTAAAGTCCTTTCTTTACAGCGTTAAAAATTACGAAGCTGTAACTGGCATAATAAGTTTCGATGCAAATGGAGACGTAAATCAAGGGTTTACAATTAAAGAAATAGAATAAAATGAAAAAACTATTGCATAAATATTTCTTAACTCAAGGTAAATATGTCATAAAACTACATTTTGACCCGATACACTATATAACTCCAACAATTTTATATGCAATAGCATTAATTGTCCAAAGTATAAACAGTAAAACAGAACTTACATTAAAAAGCTTTCTTCATATAGCTTTACACGAAATTTACATTTGGATAGGTGTTTATTTTACCATAAGTTTAATATCTAGTCTATTGAAGCAATATACCGTTTTTAAAAGTAATAACGGTAATTCCTTTAGGAGTTGGTATTCTATTTATGAGGATATGTCTAAAGATATAAAAAGTAAGAATTATAGTCATTTTCACGAAACAAATTCCTATTTAGAATTTATTGATAATCGTATTGCAAATGGACTTCGTTTTGAGCCAGATTTGAGAGCAATTGATGAATTACATTTAGGAAATGGATTATTGGCAATTACAGAGGCAGACCCTGTAAAATGGATAAACCCAACATATAATTTTTATCTACTGAACAATTTACTTACCACTTTTACTAATAATATTAATCTTTCAACTATTACAAATATTGATTATTCCAATAGTTCCAATGAAAATTCAAATTTTCAGAAGTATATTGAATATCAAACTAATAGAAAAAAAATCCTCAGAGAAATTGCTGATATATCAAATGGTTCTGACTTAATAACCTATTTCAAAACCAAACCTTCAACAATACGATTTTATTTTCTTACTGAAGAGCAAATAAAAAACAGGAAAACAATATTAGAAATACTAATTTCTTATCACGAATTATTTGGCTCATACCTATATATTATAAATAAGGACAAACTAAATTTCAATGACAGTATTTTTGCTGAATTTAAACTTGTACTTGAAAGAATAAAATATAAACTAAATTCAAATAGTAATTTATACGATGTAGCATTTTCAATTGAAAATTCATCTGTATATGGTATTTATAATGACCCTACTGATTTAAATAAATTAAGTAAAACTATTATTGACAAAAGTCTAGAAAACATAACTACATTTTTCAAGGATATGTGCAATCGTGTTCACGCAAATTTTGATGATGAAAATTATGTAATAAGTAATAAAAAACTTGCCTCTGATTATAATTATGTTATAAACAGTAAATTATGTCACGCATACATTAATAGATTAAAGAATTGAAAAATACAATCATAATTTCAGGTGTTGGTTTTAAACCAAAGAATAATAATCTTACTAGCGATGAAAATATTTTTAACTCTAAAAATGTGTTTTTAAATATTGGTTGTGCGTCTGCCAAAGTATTAGCGAAAAGCGGGTATAACCTTATTATCCTATCAAGAACAGAAGAAAAACTAAAGAGAATAAAAGACAACTTGTTAGAGCTTTATCCAAATGTTACAATTAAATACAATGCAATAGATATAATAAGTGAAACTTCCATTAATGCATTTTTTAGCCAATTAGATACAAATATTGAGTATGGTTATGTCCATAGTGCAGGTTTAAGTGCAGGAGGTTATAAAATTAAAGACAATAACCCATACCTTGAGATTGATGATATTCCAGTTGACCTTCCTATTAGAGAATATGAAGTAGTGGTAAAATCTTTATTACTTATGATTAGAGGGTTTCAACCTATTTTTAAAAGACAAAAATCGTCAAGAGTAGTAGTTGTAAATTCGTTAAGCGGAATAAGAGCCTACCCATTAGGTTTTTCTCATTCTGCTGCTAAAGGCGGTTTACATAATGCCATTAGAAGTTTGGCTCTTGAATTATCAAAGAAGAATATCTTTTTCTCTGAAATCAATCCTGGCATTGTGGATACAGGAGCTTACGAAAATGATTTTGTAATTGAAAGTGTCAGAAAAATAGGAAGGGAGTTCGGTTATAATTATGATGAAATTCCTAAAATTTCTCCCATAGCTGTTGCAGAAGCTATTGAATTGTGTCTAAAAAGTGAAGCGAATATTATGACAATTAACTTACTTCCTGAAGGGCAATGGAAACACCAAGGAGCTTGATGTATGACAACACAAATTCTAATAAACTTATTTACAAGCTTTATCATATATATCGTACTAGCTTATTCATTCAAGTGTAAATATTCAACGCTTCGTTTTTTTGATTTTAGTCACGCCATTATTATTTCCTTAGGCAGCTATTTAACCTATTTGTTTTCAATTTTATTTGAGATAAACTTATTTTTTGCAGTTGTGCTTACAATATTTTCAACAATTCTAATAAGTTTATTTATTCTTCGTTATACTTATTTTCCATTAATAAAAAGAAAAGCAGAAAGCTGGCAAATGCTCATTGCTTCGCTGGGTGTGTATGTGGTATTGCAAAATGTGGTTTCCACTATTTGGGGAGATAATACACTGAGCTTTCGCACTTGGCCTGTCAAAGAAGGACATCAGTTTATGGGGGCATATATTACCGATGTACAGATTATTACCATAGTGGTAAGTATTTTATTGTTAGGTTTTAGTTGGTTGTTTTTAGAGAAAACCAATATTGGGCAAAAAATAAAAGCTATATCTTCCAATCCAGAGTTAAGCAGTATCTTGGGAATCTCTAAAAACCAAGCCGTTGTTTGGAGTTTTATATTAGGTTCGGGTTTGGCAGCTTGTGCAGGCATTCTCATAGCTGCGGATACGGATATGACACCGACAATGGGCTTTAATTGGTTACTCTATGGAGTGGTAGCTATGATTATTGGCGGTATGGGCAAATTGAGATATTTGGTTCTTGGTGCTTTATTGCTCGCTACGACACAACATCTATCGGCTTATTATTTAGATAGTAAATGGATGAATGCCACGGCATATATTATCCTAATTGTATTCTTGTATTTCAGACCATACGGTTTTTCGGGTCAACCACTTAAAAAAGCAGAAATCTGATGGACTATATTCTGCACTTAAGCATATTGATTTGTATTTATACCATACTGGCACAGTCGCTTAGTTTGGTAGCTGGATATAGCGGACAAATTTCGTTAGCTCACGCAGGGTTTTATGGTATTGGTGCTTATGTAACTGCATTGCTAACAGTCAATTTTGCCTTTCCAGTTTTGCTTACTATTCCAATAGCTTTACTTATTTCGGGAATTATTGGTTATATCGTTTCCAAAGTTGCCGTTAAAACCGTTGACGACTATTACATCATTATTACCTTAGGTATTCAGGTTGTAATCTTCTCAATAATGAACAACTGGCAGGAAGTTACAAGAGGACCTATGGGTATTCCCAGAATTCCTTCATTTAGTCTATTTGGTTTTCAGTTTGATTCTAAAATCTCTTTTCTGTTACTTTCTGCGGTATTTACAGGTTTAGTTTGGTTTATACTACAAAATCTGACCAAAAGTCCGTTTGGTAGAGTTTTACGTGGGCTAAGTGAAGATGAGGTTTACACAAAAAGCATAGGAAAGAACGTAGGCAATTACAAAGTCATCTCTTTTGTTATTAGCGGAATGTTAGCATCCATTGCAGGAGTTTTATATGCTCACTATATCAGCTATATTGACCCAACAAGTTTTACTATAGATGAATCTATTTTTATTTTGAGTATTGTCATCATTGGGGGAATGCGTAATTTGAAAGGTATTTTCTTTGCTGCTGCTTTCTTGGTTTTGCTTCCCGAAGCATTACGCTTTATAGGTATGCCATCATCAGTAGCGGCTAATATGAGACAAATTATTTACGGAATAGCTTTAATTCTTGTGATATACAGAATGGCAATTAATAAATCAAAAACAATGGAGAATGCCAACGCTTAAAGTCATACACATTTGCAATTCGCTCAAGCCAACCCGCAAACCCAAAATTGCAAAAGAGTATGCCTTTGCAAACGCAGATAACCGAACGAAAAAGAAGTACGACCGCACAACATTGGCTATAAACAATTGGGGCGGAAGTGATAAAACCAAAGTACAAACATAAAACAAAGGTCGGTGCTAAACTGAAAAGTTAGGGTAAAAAGCCCCAACTGTTCATAGCCGAGACCGTTAGAGAATATGCCGAAATAGCCTGATCGCTTCTGCATAGTTCATGCCCAGCAGTCGGGCACGGTAACCGACCGGCTGACAGATACACCGCTTTCATCGTTTGTTTTCTTTGGCCTTCTTTTGATCTTGAGGCCGAATGGCCCGTAGTAGCAACAGAAACTTGCTTTGTCAGCTGTAGTTTGCCTGGATCAAAGGTGTCTGGATCCGCCCGGAATGATTGCCCGACAATACTTCAGCCAAGTCTCGGTTTCTGCTAGCCAAAATCGAGCGGGAAAATCCACTGCGCCCAGTTCTG
>JACKGL010000002.1 GCA_020631955.1 Candidatus Nomurabacteria bacterium
CAAAAGAGACATTCTCGTAATTAGAAATGCGGAGCGGATTTTTGGAACAAAAATCCGCGCTGTGTGTCCCGCTTCCGCCCTTTGCGGAAGCGACAAAATCCCAAAGTTCGCCCCAATTGCATGAAAGCGTTTTGTCCTTGATTTCAGGGTTAGAGCCGATTTTTTGGAAAAAAGTTTTCCATTCGTAATAATTTTCGGTTTTTTCCAAATCAGTGGCTTCTTTCAAGGACAAAATGAAACTCCGCAAGGGTTCGAGCCAATTCTTTCTCTGTTGCCCAAAATCTTTCAAACTTTCCTCAAGATGTGCTTTCTGACGAAGTAGCACATCTTTTTTCTGTGTATAAATATCTCGCTCAATATCTCCGTCTAAATAAAGCGAAACAAGTTTGTCTAACTTTTCTTTTGTTTCGGAAAGTTTGGATTTTAGATTTTGGGCAACACTTCCTCTTTCGGAAATTGTTTCCTTTTCCCATACTACAATTTGTTTTTCCATTTCCTCAATTTCTGAAAGAGGAAGCGACACTGATTGAAGCAGATTTTTTGCTTGCGAAATTAAATCGAAAGCAGACAAATATTTTTGGTGGCAGACACCTTTCTTTTTCGTGCAACGATAATATGTGTAAGTAGTACCAAAACGATTTGTCGCATATTGAGCGGTTATCATACTGCCACATTCTCCACACCTTGCGAATCCAGTAAACGGAAAGTTATATTTTTCTGTCTGCTTTCGGGGATGAGATTTTTTCGCAAGCATTTTTTGAACTGCTTCAAACAGTGTCGGAGAAATAATCGGTTCAAAGCTTCCGTCGTAATACTCACCCTTGTGATGTGTAAAACCGAGATATACACGATTTGTGAGCATTTTAGCGACGGAAGATTTGACAGGTGGCTTTCCAGTTCTCGTCACGCCATGATCCGCCAAAAAGTGAGATATGGATTCCAAAGTGTGCGTTCCTTTGGCGTATTCTTCAAATGCTTTCTTCACAATGCGAGAAGTGGTCGGATGTGGTTCAATATTTCTTGTTTTTGGATTATTAACATAGCCAAAGGGAGCGCGCACGAGCCATTCTCCTCGTCTCACTTTTTGGCGGATTCCACGATTGATATTTTCAACAAGATTATCGGAGTAATATTTAGATTGTCCGAAAGCCACCTGCAACATGAATTTCCCTTGCGGAGTTGGTTCAAACCAAAATGTCGGAAAGCGTAAAGAAGCAATCCGCTCGGTATCTACCATGTAAATTATTTTTCCACCATCTACGCTATTTCTCGCCAATCTGTCGGGATGCCATGCCAAAATACCGAGCGGGATTTTACTCGTTTCAATTTTCGTCATCATTTCATTAAACAATTCTCGTCCGGGCTTCTTTGCGCTTTTCGACTCTTGAAATTCTTGGATAATTTCAAGATTTTCTCTGCGCGCATATTCTCGCAATTCAAAAAGCTGTGCCTCAATAGACATTATTTGGTGGTCATCATCCTCTGTTGATTTCCTCGCGTAGAGAAAATATTTTGGTTTGAATTCTTTCATGCAATTGGGGCGAACTTTGGGATTTTGTCGCTTCCGCAAAGGGCGGAAGCGGGACACACAGCGCGGATTTTTGTTCCAAAAATCCGCTCCGCATTTCTAATTACGAGAATGTCTCTTTTGGTGGTGTAATTATAGCATTTGCGCGAACTTTTTTCGAAAATGAATCCGCACCCCGCCACAAAATGTCTGGGGAAAAGGAGGCGGGGTGCTAATGCGGACTCGCCCGCGCGGAGGAGGGGTCTGGGGAGGAATCCGCGCGGGCTTCGGCTTTTCCTTTTGGCGAAATTCGGGCACAAGTGCATTATACTGCACTCTTGCAATACAATGCAAGTTTTTCTAATATATAATTATGGAGTCAGGTAAAAAACTTGGAAAAAATTTAAAGAAATTACGCTTAGAAAAGAAATTTTCACAGGGTAATTTAGCTGAAAAGTTAGAGGTTGATAGAGCATATATCAGTAATATTGAAAATGGGAGGATGAATCCTACTCTTTCAACATTAGAAAAAATTGCTCAAGCTTTAAAAGTATCAATTAAAGAATTGGTTGATTAAAATTATGAAATTTAACGAACAATTAAAAATAGATAAAAATCCTGAAACTGAAAAATTATCTCCAAGAGAAGATAATTTTAACCATTTAAAAAATATTGAAGAAGTTTTTAAGTCTAATCCTGAACTTGAAAATATTGTATTAGAAGCAATAAAATCTGGTGAAACCATTTCTCTTTATCGTATTGAAAACAAAAACATTAAAAAAGAACCTGACGGAATAACTTCACATAAAGATTTAAAAGGTCAATGGTTTACACCAAATTTAGAAACAGCTATTGGTTATCTTCGAAAATCACAACAAACATTTGGAACTGAAACAGAACGGGTTAATGGTGCAAATTTGGTTGTTGTAAAAATACCAAAAAAAGAATTTGAAAATTTACATGTTAGTAAACATCCAATTGCTTCGCAAATGGATATTGAAAATGACAATTATATTATTCCCGAAAATATAGAACGAAACTACATAAATCTTGATGATGTACAAGATAAAGTTGGTAATTTTGAAAATTTACAAAAAGCCAAAGAACAAATAAAAGAAAAAGTTAAACAATTTGAAACAAAAGAGGCAATTGAACTTTATCAAGAATATCTAAAAACTATTTTCCCAGAAAGTAAAATAAAAGAAATTTTTTGGCATGGTAGTCCAAATAAAATAGATAATTTTCTATCTCCGGAATCAGAAGGTTATAAAAAACAAGAAACAACAACAACGGGAGTTGCAGGAATATATTTTACTGATAAAAAACATATTGCCGATAAATATCAAGATTTTAAAGAAGAAGGAATTAGTGGTTATACTTACCCCGTTTTATTGAATATAAAAAAACCGCTAACAGTTGGTGACAAAGTTACAGACGGAATAACAGACAATACCCTAGGAGTTGTTGCTTTGTGGAATATACAAAAAGGAGTAATCTCTGGGTTGAGAAAAGCCGGTGTTGATGCAATAAAAACTGGTGAATATGCTTCTAGAAAAGAAGAAAATATAGAGATAGCTGTATTTGATCCAGAACAAATTCATATTTTGGGTTCAAAATCCGATATTGAAAAATTCAAAGAATTTGTTTCAAATAAAAATGAAATGCAAAATATTGAAGATATTTCTTTTGAAGAAGTATCTTCAGATACTTCTGATTCTATTGAAATAAAAGTATATAAAGATGATTCCAAAGAAATTGTGTTGAAAAAAATAAAGGAAAAATTAATCAAAGAAAATTGGTGGCTTCAAGATGAATTTAAAAATGAAGGCTTCCCCAAAGAACAATTTATCATAAATGGAAATCATAATGAATATTCTATTTATAATTTTAGCGAAAATTTATCAGAAGAACAAAAAAGTTCAATTATTAAAGGAATTTCATTTTTAGAAAATTCTACTAAAATTTCATCATTAAAAGGAATAACTATTTTGATTAGAAAAACAGAAAGAATCAATTCTAATTCACAACAACCTTTTTATGGAAATAATTATTCAGAATCTAAACTTGTAAATATATACCCTAGAGCATTAAAAAATGAAGGATACAGAGAAATACCAGAGATTAGTGGGTTAGAAGCTACTATTGTTCATGAATTTAGTCATCCAATTTATGATAAAATGGAACAAAAACTGAAACAAGAATGGTCTGATTTTGGATGGGAAACCACAACAGAAGAAGAACAGAAAAATGAAAATATGTATGCAATAAAACCTAAGGAATCAAATAAGTGTATTACAAAATATGCTCAATTTGCACCAGATGAAGATTTTTGTGAGAGTATTGTTGGTCTATATGCTCAAAGTTTGAAATTAGATTCAGAAAAGAAAATGTTTTTAGAAAGTAAGATTTTCAATGAAATTGAAAATCTGTCATTAGCCCAAATAACTAAAAAAGAAAAAATAGAACTTCCAAAATTACCAGAGAATATAAAATTTCACAAAAAAGAAGTATCAAAAATTTCTATTATTAAAAAATAGGCGGATGTTCCAAATAATATTCTATTATTTGGAACAAATTAGCTTGCCCGAATTTCGCCAAAAGGAAAAGCCGAAGCCCGCGCGGATTCCTCCCCAGACCCCTCCTCCGCGCGGGCGAGTCCGCATTAGCACCCCGCCTCCTTTTCCCCAGACATTTTGTGGCGGGGTGCGGATTCATTTTCGAAAAAAGTTCGCGCAAATGCTATAATTACACCACATTTTCATATTAAAAAGACCCCGCAAAAATGCGGGGCTATAAATTACAGACTCATTACCAAAGCAGAGTACTTTTGATGTGAGACTCTAAACTCTTCAAAGTATCCAGAGTCTTTGGGGTCCACACCTACAGGTTTGAGAGTGAACTTCACGCCCATGTAAGGTGTTGTTTTCTGTTTCAGGATACTCTCTATTGAGTCTAATATCTTTTTACACATAATTTCACAGCTGCCTGAGTCGGCAACTGCAACTTTAGTTGCAATATCGATATCAAAATGGTCTATGAGGAATCCTCTTTCATTCAATAGAGCATCGGGGTGAAATAATACCCTAGCGGTGTACTCATATAAAGGGTGCCCGATATTGGCACATTGGTTTGAATCTTTCTTTCCAGACATGTCTATGTATCCTGTCCTGGTCATGATTCTCAAAGATTGGGTTTTCTTCATAAGCTGAAATTTTCTATATAATACTATTGATTTAAAATATGTCAATATTAAGTTAAAAATGACATAAAATTTCCTTGACTTTTTAAGGTTTTTTTACTAGAATACTCGTGTAAAAGTCCGGTTTATGTCGGGCTTTATATATAGACAACAAGTGCAAAATTTAAGAATAAACAACCAAATAAGAGCAAAAGAAGTAAGACTTCTATCTGCAGACGGTGAAAACCTTGGAATAGTTCCCCTAGCCCAAGCTATCAAGATGGCAGAAGAAGCAGAACTTGATCTTATTGAAATATCTAGCAACCAAAGTGGTACTATAGCTAGGATCGCAGACTACGGAAAATATTTGTACGAGCAAAACAAAAAACAGAAGAAAGCCAAACAAGGAGCTAAGCCTACAGAAACCAAATCACTTCAGATAAAAGTAGGTACAGGAGAACACGACCTCGAACTAAAAGCTAAGACAATATCAAAATGGTTGTCTGAAGGACACAGAGTGAAGATAGAGCTTTTCCTTAGAGGTAGAGTAAAATACTTGGATGAGAAATTCCTCAAAGAAAGGCTAGAAAGAGTATTGCATTTTATTACAGAAAGCTATAAAGTGGCTGAAGACATAAAGAAATCTCCGAAAGGATTGACGATAACATTAGAAAGAAACAAAAAATAACATGACTAAGACAAACAAATCAGTTTTAAAAAGAGTGAAAATTACCAAGAAAGGTAAGCTTCTTACTCGTAAACCTGGTCAAAACCATTTCAACTCTAGAACAGCTAGAATAAAGCAACTAGGATCAAAGAAACCAGGTACACTAGTACTAGATGCTAAGACAAAAAGTCGTGTATTACCAAACAGATAATTATAGATAGTAAATATTATGACAAGAGTAAAGAAAGGTGTAAGAGCACTGAAAAGAAGAAAAAATATATTATCTAGAGCAAAAGGTTATAGATTTGGTAGAAGTACCAAAGTAAGACAAGCAAAAGAAGCTCTAGTACACGCAGAAAGCTATGCTTTCGATCACAGAAGAGATAAGAAGACAGACAGAAGAAGACTATGGCAAGTGAAGATCAACGCTGAGATAAGAAAGTACGATCTATCATACAGCAAATTCATAAACATGCTGAAAAAGAAAAATATAGAACTAGATAGAAAAATACTTGCTGACTTAGCACAAAACGAAAAAGAAGTTTTTGCAGAAATAGTAAAACAAGCTAAATAAATAAAATTCCCGCTAAGCGGGATTTTATTTTTCTATAGTGGTTTTGTATTCTTTCACTAGTTCGAGTACTTTCTCTAAAAGTCTTTTCGGATCTTTATCGAAGACCACCATCTTACTAGCTTCTTTGTCTGTTTCGAGTAAAGACCTGACCGTATCATCTACCTTCCAAGGTCCTTCTAGTACTCCGATAGGTTTTTTATCCTGAAAAGCTATCGAGAATGCGTGTATAGTACCTATCTGTCCACATCCTAAAATAAGAGCGTCGCTAGAACGGGTAAAAAGTAAGTCTCTACCTACATAACCAAAGCCAGTGTAGACTATCACATCCATGAAGTCGACTGGGAGTCTATATACTTCACTGTGTTCTTTTTGTGTGGCCGCTGGAGAAAAGCCTATATTCATACCTCCTTCATCTTTTACTCCTTGAGCTACCCAAAGAGGAAAACCAGTAGTAGCTCCAGTAAGAGCCATCGCACCATGGCGCACTATTTCCCTACCTAGCTCTTGTCCTATATCTAGAGCGTCTACTCCACAGTGGCCTATGTTGGTAGCGCCAGCCACACCTATCTTTACTATTGAATGTGCATGTCTTTTTGAGTTTTTATCCATATTACAATTATACTACTTTGTTTTAGTTTTATAAAAATCTATTTCCAAAACTTCGTTCTCTTCTGGGGAAAAAGCTCTGATACCTAAATACTCTCTTATCCTCTGTACAAGACGAAGAGATGCTTTTGTTTCTCCCATCACTACATACACAGATTTCAAAGTGTCTACCATACCATCTACAAATTCCAAAAGATGGTCTGAGTCTTTATGTCCAGAATAACCTTTGATCTTTTCTATCTTTGCATGGACTGGCACTTCTTCTCTCATGATAAAAACGGATTTTGCTCCTTCTTCCAGCTTTCTACCTAAAGATCCAGCAGACTGATATCCTGTGATAAGTAGAGTGTTCTCCTTTCCTGGAAGATAGTTCTTTTCGTGATGTATCACCCTACCTCCAGTAGACATCCCACTAGCAGATATGATGATCTTTGGATTTTGAGTTTTTAAAATATGTTTTGATTCTTCTGTAGCTAAAGTCTCTCGTAGTCCCGTGAAAGAAAAAATATTGTCACCTTTAAGTATCTGGTCTTTTACATCTTCTTTGAAATATTTGATATTTTTTTCAAACACATCAGTAACTCTGATAGCTAGTGGCGAGTCTACATATATAGGCATCTTAGGTATCCTGTTTCCTTCTACAAAAGAGTTGATCTCAAACAAAAGCTCTTGGGTACGCTCTAGAGAAAAAGTAGGTATCACAAGCGTACCTTTGTTGGTGTAGTTGTTTTCTATTACTTCTTCTAGCTTTTTTCTTCTCTCATCTCTGTCTTCGTGATTCCTGTCTCCATAGACACTTTCCATAACCATATAGTCTACACCTTCTACTTTTTCTGTATCTGGCAATAGTGGCGAAGGAGAGTTGCCTAAGTCACCTGTAAATAAAATAGTACTGTTACCAAAATATATCTTTATCATCGCAGAGCCAAGTATGTGTCCCGAATCGTAAAATTCTGCTGTAATATCTTCAGAAATGTTAAACCTCTGATGATACTCATAACTGGTCCAATAAGATAGAGCTTTCTTTTTATTTTCTTCAGTATACATTTTTTCTATATGATGACCATGATCATGAGACATGATATGTATAGTGTCTTCGAGCATGACGTCGGCCAGGTCTTTTGTAGGATGTGTAGATATGATCTTGCCTTGGAAACCTTCATACAAAAGACGAGGTATCCTCCCTATGTGGTCTGTGTGAGCATGAGTGACTAAAAGTACATCTACTTTTTTGGCGTCATAAGGCCATGTACGCCAGTTGGCTGGATCTGCGTGTGAAGAGTTTTGGATAAGTCCGCAATCCACCAAAAAACTAAAGTTCACCGTACCATCTGATAAAACATCTTCTACCAAAAAATTGGCTCCAGTCACCGAACCCGCCCCACCAGCAAAAGTAATCCTCAATTTCCTTTTTTGTTCTTCTAACATTAAAATTTATTTTTAAGCCCAATAAGCAAAAGTACACTCCCTGCAATATCAAACAACATATCCGAAATACTATCTACGATATTTGCAAAATCAAATTTTATGAATATTTCCAAGAAGTATTCATAAAACTCCCAAAGCAACCCTATAAGAAAAACACTGGCAAAATACACGAGTATGCTTTTTTTGTTGTCAGTGAGTCCGAGTTTGGAGAATTTTTTATAAAATATAAGGACTGTTATAAGACCGATCCAAAACCCTCCTAAAAAGTGCATAGGCATATCAAACCACCAAAATACAAAATACAAAGATCCCTTCATGGCCAAAATATTTATGACCAAAATAAAAATACCTACCGTCGCAGTATACACACTTATCTTCCTTTTATTCATATAATAATTTTACCATAATCCAAGAAAAAACCGCCAAAATGGCGGACTTTTCTTGGATTATTTACCTATGGATTACCCTAGCTTAGAAAGCTAAGTGGGTGCTAGGAATATTAGCCCTCAGACCAATATCACCGTCTGCTCCCATATAAAATGTGTTCTAGGTAATCATAATTGTAAATAACCCTACCTATATTATATCACAAATACTACTTTGAGTCAGCGTAGATAAAATCTATATCTATTTTTTTGTAATCAAATAGTTCGTCGTCTTTGAAAAAACGCTTTATTTCTTGTTCCCCTGCCTCTACAGAGTCAGAAGCGTGGACTATGTTGGATTGGATACTCATAGAAAAGTCTCCTCTTATACTACCAGCATCTGCTTCGTACCCTTTTGTAGGACCTACTATGAGTCTGATAGCTGAAACTGCATTTATACCTGTCACAGCCATAACAACAACAGGGCAAGCTTTCATAAAGTCACGGATTCCAGGGAAAAATGGCTTATCTTTGATATGAGAATAGTGCTCTTCCAAGACAACATCTTCGATGTTCATCATTTTCATTCCAATAATCTTTAGCCCTTTTCTCTCAAAACGTGTAACTACTTCACCTACGAGATTTCTCTGAACTGCGTCTGGTTTTATAATAATAAGTGATCTTTCTTGATTCATTTTGTTTATTAAATACTTATAAATACCGCCCTAGTCTATCAAAAAATACTAATATTTACAATTATGTATTTTGACTATATCTTCTCATGATATCTTCTTCTACTTCCTCTCTAGCGATACCATACTTCAAGTAAGAAAGTTGTTTTATTTTGTCTATATCTATACCACTTCCTTTTTTAGGAGCCATTGTTCTCATAGAAAAAGGTTTTGAAGGTTGACCACCTATAAGCATAGAAACATATGCGTTGTGGTTGTCTATCTTCATGATATCATCCGCAGAAAAAACAGGTGCAAATCTTGGCTCTATGAATTTTGCATCTTCAGAAGATACTCTGAAGGCAGCCATAGATCCTACGTTACCAAACACTGCATTTTTTATACTGTCGTCTAGCTGAGCTAAGTATTGGTGTGTGATATTGAGTGATAGTTTATATTTTCTAGCTTCGGACAATATAGAAGATATAGAGTCGGTTGTCACATTTTGGAATTCGTCTATATACATATAAAAAGGAGGAAAATCTTTACCAAACATGTCTACCCTAGAAAGAGCTGCCATCTGAAGCTTGCCCACCAAGACAAGACCTATTAGGTTGGCGTTGATCTCTCCTAGCCTACCTTTAGAAAGATTTACTAAAAGAATCTTTTTTTCATCCATTATCTTACGGAAATTGAAAACTGAGTTTTGTTGCAAAACCACAGGACGCATTATGTCGTTGGATATAAAGTTGTCGAACTTAGAACTGATATAAGGTACGAAGTTGGCTAGAGATTGCTCACCTGTAGTTTGTTCAGCGCTCTCCCAAAACTGTTTGATTATAGGATTTTTACATCTAGCTAATTTCATCTTACGGAAATTGGAATCTGCAAGCACACGAGTAATCTCTAGCAGTGTAGAACCACTTTCTGGGTCTTCCATCACTAAAAATGCACTATTTCGGAAGTATTGTTCGAACATAGCTCCACCCCCTACTTTCATATCAAAAAGTTTGTTGAAGATACTCATCATCTCGTTGACGACAAAAGTTTTTTGCTCTGGATACTTTGGATCGTATTCGAGCATGTTCAGCCCCATAGGACGCTCTGTATAAGCTGGATCAAAATATATCACGTCGTCTATTCTCTCAGGTGGAATATTGGCTAGTAGAGTATTTATATCTGTTCCGTGCGGGTCTATATAACAAACACCTTCTCCGTTCTTAATATCTTGCATAGCCATATTCAAGAAAAGAGTCGTTTTACCTACACCTGTCTGACCTATCATGTAAAAATGCCTTAGTCTGTCTTCTGGAGCAAAATGTACTTGTGTATCTTTTCCCCTGTATTCGTTGATGCCTAACACTATACCGTCTTTACCCATTTCTATAGGCGCAGGAGCTATAGCCGCTCTTGCTTCCTTGAGCTGTGGTGAACCTGTCACACCTATAGGAAAATGAAATACTGTAGAAAGTTCTTTAAGGTTCAAAAGCATTTCTTCATCTTTGTTTTGCATTCTATATGAGTACTCATGGAAGAAGTCTTGCAAGGCACTACCTTTTTGATCACTAAACTGGATCCTGTTTGAAGTCTCGTCAGCAAACTGGTTGAAAGAACTCTCTATTTGAGAAAGTATGGATTCAGCTCTATCTTTTGTCTTGGCAGAAGCTATGACTCGCACAGATGTAGCTACTATAGTACTGTTTATTTTTTTGGTGATATTTTCTATAGCTTTGTCGTCTATGTTTTTTTCTTTTTCTTTTTGTTGTTTAGGACCAAGAGCTAGGTCTCTTCCTATCTTTAATATTTCATCATCAAAATCAGTAAAGAAACCTTTCTTCATCTTTACACCCTCACCTTTTTTCACGTCTTTGAGAATCCTGTTGAAGTTTGATAGGTGGTCATCTCCTACTGGTGTGATGATGTACTGTATAGAAGCACCTTCCCCCTCTGTGTCCAGTTTGGAAAATGTATTTAAAATAGGATTCATAGGATCGTGCTCTATTTCTTCAGCTGTTTTTATAGGAAATACTGGTTTCTTTTTGAGTTTGGCATAAGCACCTATAGAGTATCCATCTTCATTGAACACGTTGTAATCATCATTTACTAGTCTGACTTTTGCGTCTTGATAAAAAGCCAAAACTTGTTTTTCAAAAAGCTCTATATGTTCATTCATAACAGAGACATATATAACAACACTGTCTGTGTTCACAGGAAGAGCTACCTCGATAGTAAAATAGTTTCTATCTGCATTTTTCCTATCACTTCTTACAGACAACATACCAGCATAGAACTGTTCCATGGCACCTATAAATTCTTTATATCCTCCCGCACTTTCTCCGGTGACAGATTCACCAGGTAGTGTGACTTCAAACAAAGACATGTTTAAAGATTTCCATATTGGGGTCTTTTCTTTTAAGGCAGGTATAGAATGTTCAGTTATGAGATATTGGACCAAAAAACGATGGAAGTCATCATCTATATGAGGGTTCTTCATTTCTGCCACGACCTTCAAAGCGTTTTTTATACCTTTGGAAAGTATTATACCCAAAAGATTTTCCATTTTTGAATCATGCTCTTCCGGTGAAAGGTTGAGCGAAAGGTCTTCTACCTCTTTCTGACTTACTCTCATGTCTTGGTGAAGAATATCCTTATCACCTATTTCTTTGTATTCTTCTATTATTTCACCAGCCACATCTTCTATGTTTTGAGGTTTGGAAGATTTTTCGCTAGATAAAGTTCTTTCTTTTATCAAGTTACGCAAAAAATCCAGTTCCTCTTCTGGATTTTGAAATTTCGGCATCTGGTCGAAAGAATTTTGCATGTATAAATTATAACATTTAAAAACTCAGATTTTAATTAAAAATCACACAAACAAATATATATTTCCTTGACACTTAGGAATTTTATTATAAAATGTAGTTATGTTAAACGAAGCTAATTTCGAAAGACAAGCGGCTAGAAAAAGTGGTGAAACAATACATCACAGTGAAAACAGTGGCCAGTTGTCTATGGAAAGATCTCTAAAAGTATTTGAAGCAATGCTACTTTTAAATAAGACAGCAGATAAAAAAGAGTTTGAGTGGTACCATGATGCAAAAAAGAAATATGCTGATAAATACCTAGGTGGCGTAATACCTGACACTTTTATCAATTCTAAAAAAGAGGCTATTGATGTGTTATACGAAGTCACAGGTCAAGACTTCACAAGTGATTTCGAAAAGAGATTTAACAAAGAACCTCAAAAAGAAACTATAAATTACCCAAGATATACAGAGCTAGTAGATATAGCAAATACACAAACACAAGAAGTAGCGAGCTCTGCTGAAAACACAAAAATACCAGAAGGAAGGAAGAGGCACGTGCCGGAAGATTTTTTCAATATAAATTAAGCTTGAGTTAGTATCTCAGGTCCGTCTTCTCCTATATATACAGTGTGTTCAAAATGAGCACTCATAGATCCGTCGTATGTGACATATGTGTATTCGTCATCTAACACTGCTATCTCTTCAGAACCTATAGTAAGCATAGGCTCTATAGCTATAACCATACCGACTTCTAGTAAGACTCCTGTTCCAGGACGTCCATAGTTTGGCACATATGGGTCTTCATGAACTTTCTTCCCTACACCGTGTCCAGACAAACCTCTGACTACTTTATATCCTTTTTCTTTGGCATAACTCTCCACAGCATAACCAATATCTCCAGTGTAGTTTCCAGGCTTGGCTGCTTCTATAGCTCTAGATAAAGATTCTCTTGTTGCGTATATAAGATCTAAGTATTCTTTTTTCACTTTACCTACAGCTACAGTAATAGCATGGTCTGTATAAAGACCTTCATGTATAAGACCAAGATCAACAGTCACCACATCTCCTTCTTGGATGATAACCTCATCGTTTGGTATACCATGAACTATCTCATCGTTAATAGACACACAAAGAGCAGCAGGATATGGGTAAGACACACCTTCTGGTGTGTAGTTCAAAAAGGCTGGCTTATCTCCATACTCTTCTATAAGCATCATAGCAAGATCGTCTAGTTCTTTTGTGGACATACCTGAAGATACAGAGTCAGCAATTTTGGCCAATATTTCAGCCAATCTTCTACCTCCCTCTCTTAATATCTCTACTTCTTCTTTTGTCTTTAATATAACTGACATAAGTACATTATAACATCCCAAAATAGCAAAAGTTAGCTAGTTTTGTTGGTCTTCTTGAGGCTCATCCACTACTGGTGATTCTGAGGCTATCGCAGGCAGACCTCTCTCTAGTCTGTCTAAAGCTGTAGCTATTTGTTCGTTGCTTGGAGTAAGAGTGTGAGCTATCCTCATCTGATCTAATGACTCTTGTTTTCTGCCCACTTTCTCATAAGAAAGAGAAAGTGCATATCTAGCGTCAGGATTTGCGGCGTCAGCTATGACAGCTCTCTCAAAAGCATAGACAGCTCCGTCATATGATTGTCTTGAATACAGGTATGCTCCATAGTTGAACTGTATAGTAAATGAAGAAGGAGCTAGTGTGGCTGCTTGGTTTAGATTTTTCTCTCCTGATTCAAAATCTCCAGACTCCATATCCACTCTAGATAACATATAGTAGGCTTCGGCATAATCTGGTTTTAGATCGATAGATGATTGGATATAACTTCTAGCACTATCTAGGCTTCCTGCGGCTATATCTAATCTTGCTAGAGTAAGCTGCAACGCTGGTGAGTTGGGATTGAGTTTTATTGCTTCGTTGTATGCTGCTTTTGCACTATCATAAGCACCTTCTACTTGCAGTGGCACAACGGCTTCATATACTCTACCTAGACTTATCCAGTTGAAATAATCTGTGTTGTCATTATCTATAGCTAGTCTAGCTGTGTTTTCAGCAAGGATAAGAGCGTTTTGGAAAGCGTCTACTGTTTGGTCTTGAGGAATATTTGTTCTGCCGTTGGCTATATCTGACATCCTTCTTATATATATATCTACCAGAGATCTATAGTAAACATCTGACTCTGCGATACTAATAGCTGATTGTAAGTTTTGTTCTGCTTTAGACAAGTCTCCGTCTGTGTTGTAAGCAATAAATGCGCTTCTGAAATACAAAGTCGCAACAAAATGTCTGATATAAAATGTAGTAAGTACTACACCTAAAATAGCTACGAGTATTTTTATAGCAAGTCCGATTTTTATATGTTTGTTTAAATAAGTTTGACCAATAAAATCAATTTTATTTTGTGTAAGTTTACCTATAGCCAAACCAAACATAATAAAAGCTAAATAAAACAAAGCTACAGAAGGGACATAAAATAAAGTGTAGTAAACAAAATACAAAGATATGGAGGGTATGATGTATTTGGATATTGGATCTTCTTTTTCGAGACCTTTACCTATGAGGTTCTTTACTATCAACATCAAGAATAAGACTATAAATGCGAGTAGCGCCAACGCTCCTAGTATTCCAGAAGTAACAGCTATCGTAGGTAATACACCAAAACCATAAAGGAAGTTTGTATCCCAAAATACTGTTTGGTTTACCTCTTGAGGTTTGTATAGGGGCCATGTTTTGGAAAAGTTGCCAGGACCTACACCAAACAAAGCTCTTTCTTTTATAGAAGAAATAAAGATGTCTTTGGTGCTCACAATAGAAGGTCTTATTTCTGTTTCTACATAACCAAGTTTGGTACTTACAGTATTTGTAACAATAGATCCAAGAAATATAAACACAATAGACACAAACACTACTATCAAAGACTTTATAGATATTTTCTTGTTTGTATTTTCATTGTTCGGACCAAAAAGATTGATAACACCGGTAAAAAATACCAAAGATATCAATCCGACTGCTATCCAAACATCTTTATAACCAGCAAGGGCTAGCATAAGAAGTGAAGCCACTAAAGTTGTTATGATATATTTTCTAAAATTCCCTATTGGTTTTGCAAACTCTAGCATCGATATCGATATGATAGATATAAGTCCAAAAAATATTGCTGATGAATGTAAGTTGCCTATTAGTGACTGATTTGCATTACTCAAAATTCCAAAAGAGAAAAATACAGGAAAAATAAATCGTAGTATTTGGTGTATAAATACTACCCAAAAAGAAAGTAGAAGAGCCTTGGATATATTGAGATATGATTTAGTACTATCAAAGTGTACTGCGGACAAAACCATAGCTGCTCCAGCAGATACCAATGTGAAAAATGTTCCGACTTCAAAGTTGGTACCAAATAAAGAATAGTTTATAGATGTAGATAAAAGAGCAGAGATAAGTGCTACTACCAAAAACACTCCATAAAACCTTATGATGTTACTTTTTACTATTTGCAGCTTACCATCTACCAATCCCCCTATAAACCAAGTCACGAATGATACTGTAACACCCAACATAAAGAAAAAAGACTTGAAAGGCCCTATAGCGTACCCAGGTAATGGTAAGAAAATAAATGATATCAGAAATACCATTAAACTAAGGCTGTAATAGGAAAAATCTAGTGTTTTAGAGCTATTTTCCCTACTTGTATTTTTAAGAAATCCAAACATCGTAAAATTATCACTTTTTATTAATAAAGCTTATATTATCACACAAAAGAGATTTTTAAATCTTTTTTTTCAACCGTTGACTGCTAGGAAAAATGTGTTTTTAAGACCCTAAATTGGGGAATAATTTAAGGCTTTTTAGATATTCTACTGGTGTTATTTTGCTATTGTATATATTTGTAGCCGCATCTATACCTACATATCTCCAATGCCAAGGTTCATAAGTATAGCCTGTTATATATTCCAAACCTTCAGGATAAGAAAGTACGAACCCATACAAGTGCGCATTGTCCGAAAGCCATTGATATTCTTTTGTAAATTTCATGCTCTTAGTGGTGGGTTCATAACCAAGCGATTGCGGAGCAAGATCAACAGCTACACCCAACTGATGCTCAGAGTGTCCCGGCATAGCTACAGAAGGATAATTATACAGACTCTGACGTTCATAATCATACAGACTGTCTTGCAACTCATATCTTCTATAGCCACTGGTGACTTTCATATCAAGACCATCTTCCTTCATACTGTTGTACATAGAGGTGTAAGCCTGAGCTGCATCACCACGAAGACAAATAATACCACTTGTATTTACGCTACTCCCAAGGACAGTAAGCTTTGGTGGGACATAGTCTTGTTGTATGTTGTTGGTACGATCTATAGGATATAAAATATAATCATTTTCTTCTGCAAACTCATTGTTGGGGCAATAAGAAGAAAGTAGATCTTGGTAAATCTTACTTTTTGTAATACCTGAAAACTCTCCATTACTAGGTAGTATAAGATTTTGTTTTTGATAATCCGATATCACTTGTTGTGTTTCTGTACCAAAATAATTGTCTGCTTTTGAAAGGTTTGTACCTATGGCCATAAGGTATTTTTCCAATACAAAAACATCCGTCCCTGTAGAACCTAGTGTCAGATCTCTATAAAATCCTCCGTTTTGTCTCCATGAGTTTATGGTGACAATATCTAAAATAGGAAAAGTATAAACAAAAGATTCGTTTTCTGTATTTGCAGAAGTTTTTTCAACTATGGATATATGCTCGTAATTATCTATCTGTATTTTTGAATATATATAAAAAACAGCCAAAAGTACAATAATCATGGTTATCCCTAACATGGCTATTTTCTTCATATATTAATTCTAACAAGAAAAATAAATAAAAAGAATTTACTTTGCTACTTTAACAGCTTCTTCAAACTGAACTGTAAGTAGACGAGATCCTCCATCGGAACCCAGAGTAACACCGTAGAGAACCTGAGCTCTAGACATAGTCTCCCTGTTGTGTGTCACCACTATAAGCTGGCTATGTTTTGAAAGTTTTTCCAACATATCACCATATCTTCTACTATTGGCTTCATCAAGAGCTGCGTCTGTTTCATCAAGTACTATAAAAGGTGGTGGATTTACAGAAGATATAGCGAACAAAAGAGCTATAGATGTAAGAGATCTTTCCCCACCAGAGAGCATCATAAGTTCTTTTACTTTTTTTTGTGGCAAATTTACATGAATATCTATACCTTTTTCCAAAGGCACATCTTCTTGTTCTAGTTCATCTTCTTCGCTCCTACGACGTCTTTTTTCTGTAACCACTTCTAAGAAAGCCCTACCTCCGCCAAACATAGTCTCAAAATATTCTTGAAATGTTTTATTTATATCATTTACTCCTTCTTGAAACTTTTCTTCTATTATCTCCTTGGTTTCTTTTATGATATCTTCGATTTGTGATTTGGAGTTTTCTATATCTTCACTCTCTTTTTCTAAGTATTGATCTCTAGTTAAAGTTTCTTGGTACTCCTTTTCCATATCTTCACCACTAGCTCCACCTAAAGACTCTAGTTTTATCTTTAGTCTTTCAAGGTCTTTTTTCAAAGCTGTCAAATGTTCTTTGTCTATTTCTTCCTCATTTTTTTTGTTTTTGTAATCTAAAATACTAGACCCTATCAATATAGACCCTTCTTTTACCTCTTCTTCAAAAGATGTCTCCCTCTCTTCTACAGAAGAAATCTCTCTTTCTATAAGAGTTATTTTACTTTCTAATTCTTGTTTTTTGAGTTTCTTATCAGAATATTCTTTTTCTTTTTCCAAGTTAGAAGATTGCATAGACTGGAAACCACTATAAAGAGCAGACTTTTTAGATTCTAGATCTTCTATGTCTTTTAGAAACTTGGATTTTCTTTCCGCGTAAGTGCTTATGTCTTTAGATAGATTGGCTATTTTCTCTTTTATATCAAAAAGTACTTGGTCTTTTTCTAATATATTTTCACCTTTGTAATACACCTCCACTTCTCTTTCTATCTTACCTAAAAGTTCTTTCACTAAGGATTGTATCTCGTTGGTATCTGAAGATTTGTTTATTTTCTGAAGTATTTCTTTAGAGGAATCTACAAAACTTTTTATTTTTGTAGTATATATAGTTATTTCACTTTTTTCTGTTTTAGAATATTTATCTAGATTGGATTTTTCTATCTCTATAAAAGCAGATATTTTTGCCTCTTCTTTTATGAGTTCATCTACTCTGGTTCTTATCTCTGCTATCTTGTTATTTATTTCGGAAACATTTTTTTCTAGCTCTACCTCCGCTTCATCTTCAGAAACATTGTTCTTGTAAGAAGACAGTGAACTCTCAACCACTGAAAGCTCACCTTTCAAAACCGATATTTGATTGGTGAGGTCTTGTTTTGTGTTTTTAATATAATGTGACTCTAAAGCTAAGTACTGCGCATAAAGACTCGTAAGCTCTTCTCTGACACTTTTTGCTTCCAATGATTTTTCTACTTGTTTTTTTAGGAATTTAAGATGAGGAGCTATTTCTCTTCTTTGGATATTTACTTCTTTCAGATTTTCAATACTTTTTTCCAATCTTCTTTCAGATTCTTTTAGTTTGTATTGATAAGATTTTAGTCCTAGTGCGTCTTCTATCATCTCTCTTCTCTCTTTTATTGAAGCACTCAGGAGTCTGTCGGCCTCACCTTGGGAAATAATATGATGCCCAGAAGAACCTATGTTCACACTAGAAAGAAGATCGTTTATGTCTTTGAGTCTTACTTCAGAACCATTTATGGTATATGTACTACCTCCATCTTTGAAAACCTCTCTAGCTATAACTATCTCGTTAAAATCCAAAGATATATTTAAGTCTTCTGAAAAAGAAAACTTCTTATCTTTATTATCAAAAACAATAGAAACTTTAGCTCTGTTCGGTGAGGACAAAACCTTAGAACCTTTAAATATAAGATCTGAAGAAGATTTTCCTCTAAGAGACTTCATGGATTGTTCCCCTAGTACAAATCTTATAGACTCTACGACATTTGACTTACCAGAACCGTTTGGCCCTACTATAGCTGTGACTGGAGTATTGAAAAATAGCTCATTTTTCTTGGCGAAAGATTTGAAACCGTTTAATTCTATAGATTTAAGCATAATATCGTTTTATTGTATCAAAAATAGACCTTATTCCAAAACCAAAATAATCGCAATAACTCCTAAAATGACACCTATAATTTGAGTATTGGTTATATTTTCTTTGTATATAAATACACCTATGGCTACAGCTAAAACTATGCTAAATACAGAAAATAGAGTAGCACCTCTTGTAAGACCAGAACCGTTTTTGAGAGCAAATAACCAAGATATATTGGCTAGAATATAAAAAGCTATAGCTACAAACGCATAGTACATCTTGGAACCATGCCCAAAACTTCCGGCAAAATAGTCAGCTATTGCTTCTAATATCACGAGTAATATAAGTGGCAATATCCAGACCCACATATTACTTACTCATTAAAGCTTTTATTCTATCTTCTACAGGAGGGTGAGTAGAAAAAAGACCCTTCACGCGAGAACCAAAAGGATTGGCTATGAAAAGATGAGCTGTGGCTTTGTGAGCTTTTTTCATCGGAGCGTTGTGTGACGATATCTTTGACAAAGCATTGGCCAAACCTTCTGGATATCTGGTAAGCAACGCTCCAGATGCATCAGCAAGAAATTCTCTTTTTCTAGATATCGCTAATTGGACTAAAGTAGCAAATATAGGAGCAAGTATAGCTAGTACTATACCGATCAGTACTAAGATGTTGCCCTTGCTGTTTCTATCACTTCCACCTCCATATATACGTGACCTTAAAAAAGCATCGGCTATAAGAGAGATAAATCCAGCCAGTACTACAGCCACAGTGGAAACCAAAATATCTTTGTTACCTATGTGAGAGAGTTCATGAGCAGCCACCCCTTCGAGTTCACTTCTGTCTAAAATAGAAAGTATTCCTGTAGTAAAAGCTATAGCAGCATGCTCTTTGTTTCTACCAGTAGCAAAAGCGTTGGGAACTGGGTCGTCGATGATGTATATTTTTGGTTTTGGTAAACCAGCTGTTATTGCTAGATTCTCTATAATATTATGCAGATCACGATACTGAACTTCGTCTGCCAGTCTAGCTCCAGAAACTCTAAGAGCTATGTTTGCACTATTCCAATATGAAAAAATATTCATAAATAAAGCAAAGATAAAAAATATATACAGTATAGAAGGGTCACCATATATTTGGGAAAAGACAAAACCGATAGCTACCACAAGCACAAAAAAAGTACTCATGAGTAGCCATGTCTTTCTTATGTTTTTATCTTGTTGTGTATAGAGTGTGGCCATAGTATTATTCAAAAATTTCTGTCCCGACAGATGGTAACTCCAAATCCGGTATATCCTTAGCAGCTTTGTTAATAGAATATGCAAAAAACACGAGTACAAAAAGTGATACAACTATTAAAACATTCGTTAACCAATTCATGTATGTTTTATAAAAATCCAAAGTAGTCTAGATATTCTTGGTTTGTAGTAGATATGTCATACAAAAATCCGTCTATCTCAATGATATAGTAATTACTTTCTCCGAATTCACCTGGTAATGTCCAATGTTCAAAAGTAAGATTACCGTTTGAAACTTCACCTATATATGTACGAGAAGATATAAGTGTTCTCCACTCAGAAGGGTTCCCTGGTATAGTTATAAGCATCTTCTCACTATTCTCATAAATAATTTCATATGACACGGCGGCGTACTTCCCTGTAGACATTTCTCTTTTTGTAACAGAAATATTGGGTGTATCAACATAAAAACCGTATTCTGAGTTTTCGTATTCCATAGGATGTTCTCCTAAAAAACTATCTGAAGCATCTTCGCCTTCTGGCAAATTATATACCGTCTTTTCTTCTTCTAAATTATTTACAATATCGTTTTTAAATAATCTGCAAATATATATACCTAAAAACACAAAGAATAGTACAAATATAATTAATAATATTTTTTTTGTTTTATTATCCATATACAATTAATCTATCCAATAATTTAAAATTTTACTTCTACCGGCTGGTTTTCTACTCCATCGTCTGGAATATCAAAGAATTCCATTTTTTTAAAATGAAATATACCTGCAAAAACATTTCCTGGAAACATTTCTATTTTTGTATTTAGATCACGTACGTTTGTGTTGTAAAATCTTCTAGCTGCTTGTATTTTATTTTCTGTATCAGAAAGTTCTCTTTGGAGTTCTAGAAAGTTTGTGTTGGCTTTTAGTTCTGGGTACGCTTCTGCTATACCGAAAAGTCCTGTTATAGCTTGTCCTAGCATAGCTTCTGTTTTAGAGTGCTCGCCAGCGGTTTTCGCACTCATAGCGCTCGCTCTAGCTTCTGTAACTTTTTCAAAAGCAGTAGACTCATGGGCAGCATAACCTTTTACTGTGTTTACTAGGTTAGGTATAAGGTCATATCTTCTTTTTAATTGTACTTCGATATCAGCCCAAGCTTCTTTTGTTCTGTTTATTAGTCTTACAAAACCGTTGTAAAATCCAATAAAAGCCAAAGCTATCAAGACTAAAATAATAATTAACATTGCTCCAAATGACATAGTAATCCTCTCTTATTTAATAATCCTCTTGCTATTATACAACAATTAGGACAGTGCTGAAAGCATGTCTTTTAGGCTAATAGTAGCTACACCTACCACCTTATCTGCACCTCCATAGTATATGTATATATTGCCATCTCTTAGTATTTCACCGCAAGGAAATACCACTTTATTCACCACTCCTTCCATCTCATAATCTTCTTTTGGTTCGAAGACTGGGCCTGTGGTCCTAGCCAAAACAGTAGTAGGATCATCTAGGTCCAAAAGTACAGCTCCCATTCTGTAGGTACTTGTCTTGGACACCCCGTGATAAAAAAGTATCCAGCCTTTATCTGTCTTTATAGGCTGACCAGAGATACCCACTTTGGCACTGTCCCACATACCTACCCTAGGAGATACTATTTGTATACATCTGTTAGCTTTTTCTTTCGCAAAAGTAGGGTCAGAAACATAGTCTACACATATATGATTTCCTATTCTATGAAATATATAATACCTTCCGTGCAATTTTTCTGGTAAAAGACATGCGTCTTTATCGTCTACACCATCAGGAGAAACTATGTTCGGCTTGGTCCATTTATCCCATTTTCTATTTAAAAAATCTTTCACCTTTATAGTAGTCATCGCTACTCTAGGAGGATGCACCCCATCATAGGCAGTATAAGTCATATATAAAGTGTCATCTATTTGCACTATCCTAGGGTCTTCACAACCACTATTTCCTGTAGGGCTACCTTTTTTCATTTCAAAATCTTCCCGAGGAATATATATAGGATCTTTCAACCTTTCTGTAAGAGTAAATCCGTCTTTAGATACAGCCATACCTACAGTAGATGTGTTGTCTTTAGACATAGCTCTATACAAAATATATATATCTCCATCTATCTCTATAGAAGCTGGGTTGAACACCGCAAAAGCCTCCCATGCATTTTCTTCTTTTGGTAGTAAAATAGGGTTGCCGGCATATCTGACAGTTTCTTTTGTGCGTTCTTTAGGGTCTAGAGTCTTGAGCAAAGAAGATAATGACAAACTAGCTCTACACCCAGTGGTATCAGCAGCACTGTAGTAAACAACCAAGGTATCTTTACCTTCTAGTTCCGCGTCTGTAGGAAAAACTATATTAGGTACCATACCGTATTTTTCATACACTTCTTCTGGAACCAAAAAAGGTCCTGGTGTTTTACCTATGATCATCTTAGGGTTGTTTATATCCAGCAAAGCAGCCTCTACTCCAAGCACTGGTTTTGGTGTGAAGTAGTCCTGTATATGAGAATATATCAATAGCCAACCTCTGTCTGTCTTTATAGGAGCAGCTCCTACCTCTACTTGGTCAGAAGGAAACCTTCTAAGATCTATTAGATTTACTTCCTTGTTTTCTTGCCACTTCGCCCAATACTTCGGATCCCAAAGCTCTTCAATATTATCGAGTTCGGCAAAAGCTATATGGGAAGGTGGTTTGTCTGTAGAGTAAGTAAAAGCTACTACAATCTTTCCATTTATTCTCTCCGGAAAAAGGGTCATGGCTTTTGCGTTGAAAGGTGTGACTAAATGTTTTTCTTTTATTACAGTAGGCTTGTCTCCTATAGCAACAGCGACTTTTATATTGTCTGCACTGAAAGGATACCCGCCCAAAGCTGTGTAGAAAATATAATACTTCCCTTCAAAAAAAGATATTCTAGGATCTTCACAACCAAATTTATCAAAATCCGTATCTGGAAATATAACTTGTTCTCTATCTTTTATATCAAGACCATTTGTGGTATTTGCATAAGATATAGATGATATAGAAGTATGACTTCCTATTATCTGATCAGGCTCAGACATAGATCTGTAAAAATAATGTACCTTTTTACCTTCTCTAACAAGACTCCAACTAAAAGTAGCTGCTGATTCCCAAGGATGTTCTTTTATTGGTTTTAAAATAGGATTGTTATCGTCTCTTTTTACTATAAACATATACCTATTCTACCATCTAATAGGAAAAATCGTCATCTTTGTCGTGTATCATAGTGTGAAGTAATTTTCTTAGATTTGCTTTAGCTACAGCTATATACTTATCACCCCCACCATAATATATATAAATATCTCCATCTTTTATTATAGTTCCACAAGAATAAGCTACTCCTGGTTTCCAATCATTTTCATACCAATTCCTAGGCTCTATCACAGGTGAAGTAGCTCTTGCTATTATCTTTTCTGGATTTTTTAGGTCTAGAAGAAGAGCCCCGACTTTATACCCTATATGAGGTTCGTATTTGTCCATGGCATGATAAAAAAGTAGCCAACCTTTATCTGTTTTTATAGGAGGAGGTCCTGCGCTTCTTATCCAAGAGTCCCAGTTTTCTCCATCTTGTGGCCATGGACTTTGTTCCAAAATACCTGGATCTACCCATTGAAAACCAGGAGTGCCTTCATTCACCATTACCCAATGAGGTGGTAAGTTGCCGTATTTTCCTCCTCTGTGCCAATATTTCGGAGCTACTACTTTACCTGTAGCAAGTTCATCTAGTGAATCAACGTATTCTATACCTATCTTTGGCCAAATATTGTGAAGCACAGCAAATTTGCCATTTATTTTTTCTGGGAATAATGCCCAGTTTTTATTCACCTCGTGATCAGGAGATATATATATAGGTTTTGACCAATTCCATTTTTTGTCCAAGAAATCTTTTTGATCAATACTGATCACACCTACTCTTATAGAATCCCAACCCCAAAAACCATTGAAGGTCACATATATATTTCCGTCTATGTTTACCATCCTAGGATCTTCACACCCTCCCCAGCTACCACCAGAAGGATACATAACGAGATCGTACTTTTTATCATTTTCAGATATGTTTTCTCTCGGATTTACAAGTTCGAAAATAGGAGTCTCTCCTCTTTCTATAAAGTTAAGCGCATCAAAACTCTTCGCGTAAGAAAGCCTAGACATGCCATCATTACCTACAGCACGATACACGAGGTGAACATTGTCTTTAAGTAAAATAGCAGAAGGGTTCAAAGTAGCAGCACTCTCCCAAAAATTACCACGAAGTGGTGTGATGACTGGGTTGCCGTCATACTTCTGAACTATTTTTTCATATTTATTATTTCTTCTATTAAGAAAAGGTAGATCTAGATCGTAGACTTCCACTTTGCCAGTATTTAGATCGTAGATATATAAATAGAAACTGTTTCCACAAAACACAGATCCCAGCACAGCCATTTTTTCTCCATCAAAATATTTTTCAAAAATAGGTTTTGATGTTCTCCAAGGAGAAAGAGTACCTGGATTTGATTCTTCAAATATTGCTCCCCCAAGGACAATACTGGTACCCACACTACTTGTAAAAGATAAGTCGAGTAAGACAAATATACCAGCTGATGAGTGGAAAGATGATGTCACAATAGGTAACACTTCAGGACTGTAAGACACTATATCAGACCCCGCCACATCTCTAACATAATTGACCTTCTTAAAATCTTTCACCACTGCCATGGATATATGTCCTTCATCATTAAAATATCCTACAAAATGTCCGTTATGTTTGAAGTGAGAAGTAAATATAAGCTCTCCAGGCAAAGAAGATATATCTCTACGCATAGTAATAGAGTTGATAGTTTTTCCTGAGAACAGGAAGGTTTTTTCTTTACCTCTTAATATAGTCTTTATCAAATATCCCTCCTCACCTTTTCTTACCTCGTTACCCAAATATATAAAGCCCGATATCTTACCTATTTGTTTTTTCTTACCAACTATTTTTATATTTATATTTTGCCCTTTACCAGAAAACTTTTTTCCGGGTTTTGCTGTTTTGTAATATAGTTTCCCGTCTTTCTTCTTGAAAACCATATATACGGTATCTTTAAGTACAAAAACATTTAAAGGACTTATAGATCTGGATGATTTTTTCTTCATTCTCTCACCAGAAAACTCTGTTTTCTCATTCAGCTCTAGTGTAGGTTTATGTTCTGGTGGAGGTGTAGAGACCCTCTTTTTACCTAAACCAAATATTCTCTTTAAAAAAGAAAGTAGCATCTTTACTTATTTCTATTATATTTATCTTCATACCTTTTAATATCACCTTCTTTAAAATGTCCAAATGCTATTTCAAGTATGGTGACATTGTTTTTAGGAGCAGCAAGTCTATGTATTTGGCCAGTTTTTACAAAAAAAGACTCTCCTGGTTTTGCTATAACATCTGTCTTACCTATTATTACTCTAGGGTTACCGGATACAACTCTCCAAAACTCTTTTCTTTGTTTATGACTTTGTAAACTAAGAACTCCTCCTTTTTTAATATTAAGAAATTTTACTGTACACTCTTGGTTGTTCACGAACCTTTCAAACGAACCCCAAGGCCTCTCCTCAAAATAGGTTTTCATGCTTTAATTATACATTTTTGTGACCAAATATCTAGCTAAACTGTTAGTTTCTGTATGTGTTTTGCAGTGTCTTCTACGTCTATAACATTTATACATTCATAACCAGCTGCCTTAGGGGCGTAATCATTTCCACCAGGGAAAACAGCGTCACCAATATATAGTACTTCATCTTTGGAAATAGATAGTATTTTAGATAATTCATCCAAAATAAAAGCCTTATCTACACCTTTTTGCACTACATCTATAGTAGAAGTCCCCCCTATAAGGATATCTAGATTATATTTTTCTATTTTTGGCAACATTATCTCACGTATAGCTATTCTTTTTTTTCTATCAACATCCCAGTCCTTCTTAGCTTCATACGGAGCCTCTTGCCCAAAGGGAGAAAAAGATATCTGGCTTATACGATATTCTGCCACTTCTCCATATGTAGTACTCGGTAACTGTACACCCGCTTCATCACAAGAACTAAAATATGCTTCTTTTACATCATAAAAAACATCTTGAGATAATTTCTTTTCATATATAGATTTCAAATCATCTCCCAATACTTCAAACAAAGATCCTCCGGATGTCGGGCCTATGTATAGATGACCATTTTTACTGTTCTTATTTATATTTGAAAGTAGTTGTTTTTCAAATTGTTCTAGCTTCCCACCTGATACTACCAAGACATAATACTTCTCGCACAACTTATCCAACAATGTAGCCATATCTTTTGTAATACTTTGCTTGCTTGTCGCTAAGGTGCCGTCTAGATCAAAAGCGACAAGTTTGTATTTATTTTCCATAAAGATATTATATTCTATTTGCCCTAAAAAAGAAAAACTGCCTAAAAGGCAGTTTTTCTAAAAAATTTGAGTTTTATTTTCTTTTCCAAACAAGGATAAATGGAGCTGCTAAGAATATAGATGAAAATGTACCTATAAACATACCTACTGTCATAGTAAGAGCAAATATTTTTGTAGTCACAGGACCAAAGAAATATAGAGCTAGTAGCACGGCGATAACAGTGATAGATGTGTTGATAGATCTAGCTAGAGTTTGCTTTATACTTTTTTCTATAGTTTCAGAAAACTCTTCTTTTGTTCTGTTTTCTTCATTAGTCAAAAGATTGTCTCTTATTCTGTCGAACACAACTATAGTGTCGTTCACAGATACACCCAAAACAGTAAGTATCGCAACAACAAACAAAGAGTCTAGTTCTGCTCCCATAAACTTCCCAAAGAGCACATATATACCTGATGTAATGATCACATCGTGGACAAGACATATCACAGCAGTGAGGCCGTACTTGAAAGAAGAAACATTTTCTCCTTTTTTATTCTCTGATGATACCGATATCTTTCGAAAAGCGTAAGCTATAAAAAGGATGATACCTAAAGCCACCAATATAAATGCCAATGTAGCTTTCTCTTTGAGCTCTTTACCTATAGATGGACCTATAGATGTATACCTGATTTCTTCTGTAGAATATGACCCTCCTATAGACATAGCATCTCTTAAAGCTTGTCTTTCTTCTTCTGTTAGGAATTGAGTCTTCACAGAATAACTATCTTCACCTACTGGTTGGACAATAGATCCTCCGTATCCCAAACTATCTACTGAGCTTCTGACTTCCTCCAAAGAAGGATAGGCATCTGTATACCTTACTTCGTACAAAGATCCTCCAGCAAATTCTATACTTGGCTTGATACCTACTACTATAAGAAGTATTAAAGAAGCTGCGACAAGAACAGATGAGATGCTGAAAAATATTTTTCTGTTTTTTACTATGTTCATATTATTTTCTAAAACCATTACCGAATAATGCACGTGCGCTAGCACTAGCAGACTTAGGTAGAGCCAAAAGTAATGTCTTACTTATAGTGATAGCAGATATCATGCTCACCAAAGTACCAAGTCCAAATGTAAGAGCAAAACCTTTGACTAAAGAAGTACTGAAAATATAAAGCACAACCATAGATATAAGAGTAGATATATTTCCGTCTCTTATAGAAGACCAGGCTCTTTTAAATCCAATACTGATAGCTTCATTTATATCTTTACCAGCCCTAAGTTCCTCTTTCATTCTTTCAAATATGAGCACGTTGGCGTCGATAGCAAGTCCTATGGATATGATAAATCCAGCGACACCAGCAGCTGTAAGAGTAACAGGAATAAATCTAAACAAAGCGAGCATTATAACTGTATAAAATACAAGTGCTAAAGATCCTATAAGTCCTGGTAGACGATAGTACAAAATCATAAATATGATAACGAACAAAAGTCCGATGATACCTGACTTCACACCAGTATTGATAGCATCGTTACCTAGTGTAGCACCTACTGTGGTAGTGCTTTCCAAAGATATAGAAAGTGGAAGTGCTCCTGAGTTTAGTCTTCCTACAAGAGTCTTTGCTTCTTCTGGAGTAAAGAGTCCTGTGATAACAGCTTCTCCACCTGAAATCTTTTCGTTTACTCTAGGTTCTGAAATAGGATATCCATCTAAGAATATAGCTATAGTGTCGCCAATATTGTCTCCTGTAAGCTGTTCGAAAAGCTGTGCCCCTTCTTCATTGAACTGAAGTGACACTATAGGTTCTCCTGTATTGTAGTCGAAGTTAAGAACAGATCTCTTTAGATATTTTCCTGTTAGATCTGTCGGTACGTATTGTGCTGCCAAATATTCTTCTGTGGTTATATTTCCTTTGTTTAATTCATCTAACAGATCTTGTTTGTCAGTCTCGTCTAAGTCTGGATTTTGAGTTTTAAATTCCAAAACCGGAGTCTCTCCTATCATAGCTACCGCTTGATCTATATCAGTCACACCTGGCAACTCTACTATAAGTCTATCCTCATCTGTGAAAGAAGAGTGTTCAGTACGCACTTCTGGTTCTGAAACACCAAAGATATTTATCCTTCTTTCTATGACATCTCTTAGAGACTCCATAGAGCTTTTGACGTCTCCTTCTGGTACAGAAGAAACATCTGCTATATATACAAGCTGGCTACCGCCACTTAAGTCAAGACCTAGTAAAAAATCTTTCTTTACTTCTTTACCATTGTTTAGACTAAGAAGGTTATAAGAAAGCAGTATGCCTATAAGTAAAATAACGCCCGCAAAAATTCTTGTTTTCATCATAATAAAAGAGAGTTTACTCCTTTTAGACTTATTTTGCAACAGTTATTTCAAGACCTGATTTACTTGATCTAAAGGGCTCCAGATACCAAAAAAAGCAGTATTATGATACCTAAAATCAGTCTATACCAACCAAAAATCTTCATTCCCTTTTTCTGTATATAACTTAAGAACCATCTAACCACCACAAAAGCAACAGCAAAAGAAACTAAGGCTCCTAGGATAATAAGCCCTAGACCTCCTTCTAAAGATATCGATTGCTTGTATATATCGTACACGCTGGCACTGAATATAGTCGGCACAGCAAGCAAGAAAGAAAATATAACAGCTGTTTTCCTAGAAAGACCTGAAAATATACCTCCATAAATAGTAGCCAAACTTCTACTTACACCAGGAACGATAGCGATAGATTGTGCTAACCCTATATATATGGATTGTTTCCAAGATATGTTTTCTTCCTCACCTTCAGGCTCTGGTCTTTTATCTTCTTTAGAAAATATGATAAACACACCTCCTATGATAAGAGCTACTGCGATCAATAGAAAAGATTCATACAAAACTTTATGCACAAAAGGATAAGCCAACAGTCCTATAACAGAAGTGATAAAAAAAGCTACACATATTTTCAAAAAATATTTTTTAGAAAATATTTCTCTAAAATAGAGCACCAGTACCGCCAACATGGCTCCGGACTGTATAGCTATAGAAAAAGTTTCTTGAAATAAAGAGTTGTCAAAACGTAAGTATTGCCCAGCCAACAAAAGATGCGCCGTAGAAGAAACAGGTAAAAACTCTGTTATACCTTCTAATACACCTAGTAATATTGTATTAAGAAATTCCATACTTTATTCTTATGTCTCTTAAAAAGTACTTTTGTATAAACTTCACTACCAAATATCCGATCAAAAATCCAAACAACACATCCGAGAGATAATGCACACCCGAAGCCACTCTCGCAAAACCTATAAGTACCGCTAGTATTCCATACACTATGCCGAGCTCTCTGTTGTAATGATACAAAGCTACAGCAATAGCAAAAAATATTGCACTATGACCTGAAGGGAAAGAGTCTAGGGAGCCAAACTGAAACAAAGAGTTGATCTCTGGTATAGACACAAAAGGTCTCGGTGTCTTAAACAGTACTTTGATAAGGACAACAAAAACCCATGTAAATAAAGCTCCTACCATAGTATCAAAAGCTAAAAATATTGCTGACAGATACTGCTTACCCCACTCTTTGGCTCTGTCCAAAACATATTCATAAGTGTTTTTTATATTCATATCTCCTTCTATCTTAGGGTGCTTTTGTATACCAAAAACATATCGCCAAAATACAAAGTATACAAAAACAAAGATATTTGCAAAAAGTTTCAGTGCGAGAGGAAAGAATTTTTGTTTTTTTATTTGACTATCAAGTTGTGGTCTTAGTTTGTATAAAATATATATAAGTAGTCCCAAGACCAATAAAAACGGTAGGTACCGAGCGATAAATATAACCATATCTTTGGCAAAACCTACTTGAACGTATTCATTTGTCAGTCTTACTATATATTCTTCCATAATTATTTTTTAAACTTTGCTGCGTGTAATACATTTTCAAACAAACAAGCTATAGTCACAGGTCCGACACCTCCAGGAGTGAGTGCTGCGAAAGAAGCTTTTTCAGCAACACCATCTAATGAAACATCTCCGACAACAGCTCCAAAAGACTCACTTGTCCCTACATCTATTATTACAGATCCGTCCTTTATCATTTCAGCATTTATCAGACTGGCTACACCGGTAGCTGATATAACGACATCGCTATCTTTTATTATACCTTCTTTATCTTCTGTACTCTTATCTATGACTTGCACATTATATCCTTTTTGGCTCAAAAGATAGGCTATGGGTTTGCCCACTAGTTCTCCTTTACCCAACACACAGATATTCTTACCTTCTAGGCTCACTCCAGTAGAAGCTAGGACGTCCATAGTGGCAATGGCTGTAGGATAAGAAAAATAAGCCTGACTCTCGTAAAACTTTTCTCTATTTACTTTGGTAAGACAGTCCACATCTAAAGTAGGGTCTATAGCATTTACTATTTTTTCTTTATCCAAATGAGCAGGAAGCGGTAGCTGGACTATGACTCCACACATATTAGGAGTCTCGTTGAGCTCTTTGATCTTTTGTACCACTTCTTCATCTGTCACATCGCTTGGTAACCTACACTCTACTATACCCATACCCACACCCTCTGCCATCTTTTCTTTTAGCTCTACATATTTTCTAGACACTAGATCTTCTCCTACCATCACATCACAAAAGAGCGGAGTAAAGCCCAGCTCTCCTACCTGTCTTTTTATCTCAGACAATTTTTCTTGTTGTATTTTTTTACCGTCTATCTTCATTTATATACCCACGAATTCTTTTTCATAATCCTCTTTATGTGCCCCTCTCCTATATGCAAGAGTCCCCACAAGAAAACCAATACATATATATTCTATCAAAAGATGGCTCCCTCCATAACTCATAAAAGGTAAAGGTATCCCCGTCACAGGCATGAGACCTATGTTCATACCTATATTTACTATGATGTGTCCCATAAAATACACAGCCACACCCAAAGCAAAAAGTCTTTCAAAGTTACTCGAGCTCAGTATGGCATAGTTGAGTATTCTACTTATCAATACTGTATACAGAAGAATAAGCAGTACCTCTCCTACAAAACCCCACTCTTCTGCAAAAGCTGCAAATATAAAATCTGTTTGATATTCAGGTAAGTATTTCAATCTCGATTGAGTACCATAACCTATACCCTTACCCAAAAGCTGTCCAGATCCTACAGCAATAGTAGACTGGTACGCGTTGTACCCTGCTCCTTGTATGTCAGAAAGAGGGTTGATGAAAGTAGCTATTCTGTCTCTTTGATAATCTTCAAAAATAAAAAAGTATGTGAAAAGTGAGGTCACCAACATAATGCTCCCTACTATGATAAGATGCTTTTTAGAAATACCTGATATGAGTATCATTCCAAACCAGATCAAAAATATAACCAAAGCAGATCCGAAGTCGGGTTGTAGGAAAATAAGTATAAAAGGGATTATCGCATATACACCACTTATGAGTATGTGTCTAAAATAAGCTATCTGTGTATGTCTTCTAGAAAAATATTTTGCCAAGATGATGATAAGCACTAGCTTCATCAAGTCTGAAGGTTGAAAAGAGAAAAAACCAAAGTCGTACCAGCTCTTGGCACCATTGATAGCTTTACCAAAAACAAAAAGTCCTAGCAAAAGAGTAAGAGTGATGAGGTACACATATACTATGTGGTTTTGTCGCTTGAAAAGTCTGAGGTCTATCTTCATCGCTCCATACATAGCAAGAAGTGATATACATATAAACAAAACTTGTTTACCAAAAAAATTGGAGTCGCCAGAAAAAGAAGCCATAGTCACAAGCCCCATAGTAGATATAAGTACCGCAGGTACAATAACAAAAAAATCCAACTTTTTTGCAAATTTACTCATATTAGTTTTGGTAATAGTTAGGTAATTCAAGCACTTTTATGACTGTCGGTTGTGCTGAAAGAGGATTACGCCAACTAAAATATATTTTCTTCGATGTTTGAGCGGCGATACTGTCGACAAATGTTTTTGATGCTTGTATAGCGTTGCCATCTTTATCAAAAAGCAAAATGATCACATCCATAGGTACAGAGTCTACATAGCTCTCATTTATAAGAGTAGCTTCAGCAGAAGGTATACCGTTCCAGTCATTGACTTGTGCATTTCTATCTCTAACCAAAGGTATAGCGCTTCTGTCTATATCCATCTTGTACCATTTTGTCTGACCAAGCTCTGAAAATACTACTCTCTTTGGTGTCTTACCAGAAAGGTCTACATTGCTATGAAGTATGGCAAATTCTCCGTTGGGCATGATGTGTGTAGTACCGGTAATACTCTTTAGTAAAATATTACTATCATCATAAATATTTATCTCATAGTTCATACCTACGGTAAAAGCGTCTAGGTTTCTATTTTCTCCATAAACTACGACGTTGTAGAGACTGTTGCCCAAAGGGAAATATCTGGCCCAATTTATGACCACTGGGTTGTACTGGCCTTCACAATAAAGAACACATGCTCCACCACAGTCTGTGCCTTGCTCGTCTCCATTTCTCTTGCCGTCATAACAGGTCGGTTCTACTGTGAGTTTGGGTACTATGATCATAGCCATCACGCCCAAACCTATCAAAATAAGAAGGCCTATGTATGAAAGCTGTCTTTTAGATCTCCATGACATACTAATGATATTAGCACACCAAAATCATTTATGCATTTACCCCTGCAACGTATCCTGTAGTCCAACAAAGCTGAAGTGAATACCCTCCAGATGGTCTGTTGATATGAAGCAAATCTCCTATTACGAACAAATTGTTTATCTTTTTTGATCTCATCGTTTTTGTATCTACTTCACTTAGATCTATCCCTCCATCAGCTACTACAGCTCTGTCAAAACCCATAAGCCCTTCTATAGTAAGAGGTAGACCTTTGAGCAGATCTACAACCTTTCTTCTTTCTTCTTTTGTTATACTATGTACTTTTTTGTCGATATCTATACTTTCACCCAAAAGTAACCCTACCACTTTTTGCATACCATCTGGCGATATTTCTTTTACAATATTTTTAAAAGTTTTATTTTTGTTTTGATCAAATTTTTTTGTTAGCTCTTTGTCGAGTGACCCGATATCTGTGTCAGGATACATGTCTATCTTGGCTGTCACTATACCTTCATGAAGGAGATCAGCGACTTGTTTTGAACAGTTCAATATAAGAGGAGAAGATAGTCCAAAATGAGTAAACAAGATCTTACCCTTTTTAGAAAATGCTTTTTTATTATCTACAAAAAAATCTATTTTCATAAAAGATAGTGATGTCCCAGAAATATCTCGAACCCATCGCTCTTTTGTGCGTAAAGGTACTATGGAAGGAGTAGGAGGATGGACTTTATGTCCCATTTCTTTCAACCATAAAAACCCATCCCCGGTCGAACCAGTCTCAGGATGAGAATATCCTCCTGTTGAAAAAACAAAGCTTTTGGCAAAATATTTTTTACCACCCTTATCTTCGACATATTGAATCGAGTTTTCTTTATAAAAGACTTTTGTAATAACAGTATTACAAACCACATCAACATTTCCTTTTTTTATATATTTATACAAAGCATCATACACATCGATAGCTTTCTGAGTACTAGGGAAAGCTCTGTTGCGAGCTTCTACCACGATATCGACACCTATTTTTTCAAAAAAAGAAAAAGTATCTTTTACACCAAACTGCGAAAATGAGGAGTAAAGAAAGTCACTTGTTTTTCCATAATTTGAAAGCAGTGACCTGACATTATATTCAGCGTTTGTAATATTACACCTACCTCCACCTGTTATTTTCAGCTTGGCTCCTGGTTCTTTGTTTTTTTCTATCACAAGTACACTTTTTCCGTTTTCAGCAGCAACACCTGCAGCCATAAGCCCTGAAGCTCCCCCACCTATCACAATAACATCATATTCTTTTATAGCTTTAGCGTAGACCATAAACTTTCCACGCTTAATATTAGCACAGAAAATATAAATAAAAATTACTTATATATACAAAAGAGACTTGGTATATGAAAACGACTAGTCAGAAAATACAAGCGAACTTATTATTATACCAACCTCTTCTTTATTAATTTTACTATCGTCATAGGTAATTAGATAAAAATCATTTTGACCTTTATCTTCTTTATAAATATAAATATCTATATGATGTCCTCCGTCTAATGTATCCACTGAAACTTTCACTGCATTACGCCCCCCGATAATAATATCTGAAATATTATAATATTCAACTTCATTATGGATATCCATATCCTTTTGATAATAATCAAGTAAATCCTGAACAGAGGGTTTAGTTCCATCTGAATTCTCTAAAAAATAATAACCATTATTTAAAGAAAAATAGTGCGCTGAAAAGTCTATAGAAAACTTATTATTCAATGTATCCTGTAAAACTTCAGGTTCACCCCAACTACGTGGAAAATTAAAAGATATTCCATATTCTTCATTTATATAATTATTCGTTTCTAAATCATTAAAGGTTCCTTTTGAATGACAAAATACCATACATAATAAAAATATAATAATAGAACATATGATAATAAAATAATTTTTTTTCATATTATTTATCTTAACTGAAGTCATTATTGAAAACTTAATACTATATTAATGATATTAGCATATAAAATGTAAAATAAAAATTACTGATATAAACAGAACAAACACCCCCTTTAAGGGGGTGTTTAACAAAATATTAATCACTTTTATTAAAACTTTATAAGTTCAAACTTTTTATTATCGTAATTCCACATCACATTTACATTATCAGATATTCCTACACCTGTCTGATCAGAAATTTCTACCCCAAAAGAGTCATTATGTTCTACAGAAAGTATATATCCATACACATCTGGAGAGACAGGAATTTCTGTTTGACCACTGTCCCCACTGAAAAATCCACTCTTATTAATTCTATAAAGAATATTATTATCTGGATCCACAATATATAGATCAGAAAACACATATATATTATCTATATATTTCACATACATATCTCCAATTTTTTTTCCGTCTCCTTCATTAAAAGAATGTACTAATTGATAAGCATCTTGATTACTTAGTGAATCAGAGTTTTTACGTAAGACAATATAAATTGACGTTAATATACTTACTATAATTAGAACATAAATAATTATTTTTTTATTTATCTTAACTGAAGTCATTATTGAAAACTTAATACTATATTAATATATTAGCATATAAAATGTAAATAAAAATTACTTATATATAAAACAAACACCCCTTTTAAGGAGTGTTTAGGAGGAAAGAATCGTGTGCTTTTTTAAATTAGTGAGTAAAATAATCTAAATATTTAATTTGAAAAAGTGTCCCATCTTTAAAATAAAACTCAAACACCCAGCTTTTTTCGACAGTACCAACTTCATAAAAAGTATATTCATCTTGAATGTTAAAATATTCCTTAAAACTATCTTTACTCATTCCTATAAATACATCGCTATTAACTACAAATTCCTTTTGATTAATAGAAGCAGACATGAGTATATGTTTATCGCTTTCAATGTTCCAATAGTAAAACTCATTTATTTCGTCTCCATATACTTCAACTTTATCAATCGCTTCGTCCTGAAAAGAATAGAAATTTTTCTCAAAACTTTCAACTAAAGGATATTTAATTGATATTTGATTATAACTTAATGTTGAATTTAATACATTAGAAACAAACTCATCATCAACGATATATAAAGAACTGTCTATGACTTTATTATCTTGTATTTTCTCTTCCTCTTTATTCATACTAGTAAGTAAAACCAATACTAGTATAAATATACCTATTAATAAAATATTTTTCATATTATTTATCTTAACTGAAGTCATTATTGAAAACTTAATACTATATTAATATATTAGCATATAAAATGTAAATAGAAATTACTTATATATAAAACAAACACCCCCTTTAGGGGGTGTTAAAAATGAGAATCACTAAACTTTTTTACCATGCACAATAACCAATAAAACTTTTATTTATATTTGAACCGTTTTCATTATTTTTAACTGTAAGCACTCCAGAAATATCGAAACGTTCTTCAGAATCTAAACTATTGCTAGGGGTTTTATTTTTTGAGATTTGCAACTGGTATTTATCACTAAAAAGTATACCGCCTTGATTTTCAAAATTTCTTAACTCTTTATCAACAAACATAAAGAAACTATGACCAATATCTCCTACACCTAGATATTCACTGTTTTGCTTTTCAGATTCTGAACTAAATATATAACAAGAATATCCATCAATTGAACTGGGTATTGAGATAAACGTGCTAATTTTTATGTCCTTTTTATTATTAGATATATTAATCATAAAAGTAACTATCAACACAACAAGAACAATCAAGAATAATAGTAACTTTCTTTTTATGGTTTTATTTTGAAACAGATACATGTATATGATTCTTGTGTTTTTCTACATGATAAGAAGTGTCTTTAGGGGGTGTTAAAAAAATAAAAGGCTTTGTGCTGGCGACTACCTACTCTCCCGCGTAAGCAGTACCATCGGTTCTACAAGGCTTAACTTCTCTGTTCGGAATGGGAAGAGGTGTGACCCTTGCGACAAATCACCAACACAAAACCTTTTATGAGTTTTGTACAAAATCTAAAATTAAAGAAAACTTTTCGAAGCATTAATGTGCATTATTCCTAGTAAGATTCGGGTCATTAGTACTCCTTGGCTAAATACATTGCTGCACTTACACCTAGAGCCTATCAACCAGATCATCTCTCTGGTCCCTCAACGATTTCTAATCTTGAAGTTGGCTTCCCTCTTAGATGCTTTCAGAGGTTATCCATTCCCAACATAGCTACCCTGCGGTCCCTTTGGCAAGAGAGCAGGTACACCAGAGGTCAGTTCACTCCGGTCCTCTCGTACTAGGAGCAAATCTTCTCAAAAATCGAACGCCTGCAGTAGATAGGAGACCAACCTGTCTCACGCATCTATGTTTTACTTCATATAAAACCGCGTTTATTTGTTTTATATGAACCTCTATTACTAGAGGGATCGGACTATATCTTCATCCCATATAGCTCAAGTGAGCGTAGTGGGAGACCAACATGTAGTCTCTACGGGCTTTGCTTTAGCAAATTCCCTCGGTATTGTCCTGTGCATCAGGATTTCACCGATATTAGTTGGTGGTACAACAAGTAATTACTTACTTGTGTCGCCGTGATGATGTCTTTTTGATTCCAAATGTCTCAACAGTGGAATCACCTCGGGCTCAAACGGGTTCAAGTCGTGATAACCTGTCATGTCTTGTATGTGAAAAATTAAGTAAACTTAATTTTTCACATACAAGACACAACTGATCATAACCTGAACGGTTTGAACCCAGCTCGCGTATCTTTTTAATTGGCGAACAGCCAAACCCTTGGGACCTTCTCCAGCCCCAGGATAAGATGAGCCGACATCGAGGTGCCGAACTGCACCGTCGCTATGGACGCTTAGGTGCAACTAGCCTGTTATCCCCGGAGTAGCTTTTATCCGTTAATCTTCACCCGTGTCTAAAACGTGGTGTCGGTTCACTATGTTCTACTTTCGTATCTGCTCGAGATGTACCTCTTACAGTTAAGCACGCTTATGCCATTACACTATCGGCACGGTTTCCATTCGCGCCTAGCGTACCTTTGTAAACCCCTCCGTTACTCTTTAGGAGGGTGCCGCCCCAGCAAAACTACCCGCCAAATACTGTCTCCGCAGGTTTTGTCCCTACGGGTTAGAACATACCAAATTACAGAGTGGTATTTCACTGACGACTCCACTATCCCCAAGAGGATAGCTTCAAAGTCTCCCACCTATGCTACGCAGTAATCTAGTATGCTCAATATCAAGCTATAGTAAAGCTTCCGGGGTCTTTTCGTCTATCTGCAGGTAACCGGCATCTTTACCGGTATTGTATTTTCACCGAGCTGTTCCTCGAGACAGTACCCCACTCATTACGCCATTCGTGCGCGTCGGAACTTACCCGACAAGGTATTTCGCTACCTTAGGACCGTTATAGTTACGGCCGACATTCACCAGGGCTTATATCAACCACCAATAATATTGCTATTAAAAACGTCGATATTTGACCTTCTGGCATTGGTCAGGCGTCACCCCCTATACATCCTCTTACGAGTTCGCAGGGAGCTGTGTTTTTGGTAAACAGTTGGCAGGGTTTCTTTCGCTGCGGCCTATATATTGCTATATAGGCAAGCCTTATTGCTAACTTACGGCTGCTATTTTGCCGAGTTCCTTGAGGAAGACTCACTCGTTCGCCTTGGTCTTCTCGACCTGAACACCTGTGTCGGTTTGCGGTACGGTTTCTCTATATTTAGAGCTTAGAGGCTTTTCTCGGAAGCGTGCTTTACACAATCACAGTAGGCGAACCTACCATTTTCGATATAGCTTGCAGTATTCTTATCCGGATTTACCTAGATAAGCCACTTACTATACCAACAGAAATCCAATAATCTGCTGCATATACTACACTCCGTCCCCCCATCGCAATATAGAGAAGTCATGGAATATTAACCATGTATCCATCGGCTGCGACTTTCGTCATAACCTTAGGACCGACTAACCCTTCGTTGATCACCATTGCAAAGGAAACCTTGTTCTTTCGGCGTGCAGGGCTCTCACCTGCATTGCGGTTACTTGTGCCAACATTCTTACTTCCATACACTCCAGCATGACTCACGTCTTTGCCTTCAGTGCAGTATGGAATACTCTCCTACCGATATAAATTTCCGAAGAAAAATATATCCCCCAATTTCGGTACAATACTTAGCCCCGATTATTTTCGGCGCAAATTCTCTCGATGAGTGAGCTGTTACGCTTTCTTTCAAGGATGGCTGCTTCTAAGCCGACCTCCTCATTGTCAGAGAAATTTCACCTCCTCAAGTTGCACTTAGTATTGATTTAGGGACCTTAATTTGGGATCTGGGCTGTTCCCCTTTTGACGCATGGAGCTTTGCCCCCACTGTCTAACTGCTATGCTGTTAACCAAATGGTATTCGGAGTTTGATAAGAAAGACGAAGTTTCCCCCTGTTCTTTCTTTCCAGTGCTCTACCCCCATTGGGAACGCATAACGCTAACCCTAAAGTTATTTCGGAGAGAACCAGCTATTACCAGGTTCGATTAGCTTTTCACTCCAACCCACAAGTCATCCGAATGTGTTGAACGGCATATCGGTTCGGTCCTCCCTCCGATCTTCATCGGAGTTCAACCTGCTCATGGGTAGCTCACCTGGCTTCGGGTCTCTAAACTGTGACTTAATCGCGCTATTAACACTCGGTTTCCCTTCGGCTTCGAGATTACCTTCTCTTAACCTTGCCACAATCTACAACTCGTTGGCTCATTCTTCAATAGGCACGCCGTGACGGATATAAATACCCGCTCCGACTCCTTGTAAGCATATGGTTTCAGTACTATTTCACCTCCCTCTCGGGATACTTTTCACCTTTCCCTCACGGTACTAGTTCACTATCGATCTCTATATATATTTAGCCTTACCGGTTAGTCCCGGCAGATTCCTCAAAGCTATTCATGTCTTAGAGTACTCAAGAATGGCATTAAAAGTTGGAATGTTTTCGGATACAGGACGTTCGCCTTCTTTGGTGTACTGTTCCAAGTACTTCTCCTAACAATCCAATTTATAACTTTTTTCATTTCTACTTGAATCACTAACCCAGAGTAGAGTTAGTAACTCAAGCAAATGACGTATGCCACCTTACAACCCCAGCACACAAGTGCGCTGGTTTGGGCTTCTTCGTTTTCGCTCGCCGCTACTTACGAAATACTATTTGGTTTCTGTTCCTCCAGGTACTGAGATGTTTCACTTCCCTGGGTACGCGATTGTTTATCTTATGTAAACAAACTACTAAGGTTCACTTAGTAAGGTTTCCCTATTCAGAAATCTCCGGGTCGAAGGTTGTTTGACACCTCGCCGAAGCTTATCGCAGTCATACCACGTCTTTCATCGCTATATAGAGTCTAGGCATTCACCATATGCTCTTATCTCATTCTTACTAGGAATGATGCACACTAACCTAATGTGCTTCTCTACTTTCACAAATACAAAATGAAAGTAGAAGTCTTCTTTAATCTATCTCAAGACTTTGACGAAAAGACCATCATATTTATGTTCTTCTGGTCTTGGATAGGATTTTGTTTACAAAAAATTCAGATCGGATTCCCGATCTTATTTCTAAGAATGACAAGTCATTCTTAGAAATAAAATAGGGACTGCATTTTTACTTTTTAAATTTTAAATCCGCCTTTCGGCGGAGACACACAAACTAAACCTTTGGCGTTTTCTCCGCTAACTTTTAATTTGTGTTAATACAATACTCATGTAGTGGAGAGTCTATACTATCTGAGTAAAAAAGTCAAGCATCATTCGGATGATTTTGGGCTACTTTTCCACAAGAAATAGCGTCCTAAAATAACTATATATATTCAAATAAAAACACCCCATGACAAGCTGTCATGGGGTTTTCATACGTCGATCTCCGGGGCTTACGGGCGCCGCTTCTTCCAGCGGGCGATCATCTCCCAGAGGTCCCAGTCACGAGACAGGCTGGTACCGGCTTTCCGTTTTTCCAGGATCATGTTAGCGGCCACATTCTTGTTGGTAGCCAGCAGGTTCATCTCATCCGGGATATCCGGTGTAGTAGCAGTCGAGGTTGCAGCATACGTAAAGGTCGGATCAAGGTCAATAGCAACGATCTTCATTTCCGGCTTGTCCGGGATCTTCAGTTGCGTCTTTTCCTTAATAACGACTCCGGCATTATTCGCCGATACATTTTGCGGTGCCATCACCGCCGCAATCATACTCATCATCATGAGCAGGATCGGGATGTAAAACATCTTCTTCATAAGAGAAATGTTTAAAGGGGTTAACAATAAAGAATATCGATTACTTTTTATCACGTATTATATTTCCTGTCAAGAAACAGAAAAAGCTGGTTTTAACCAGCTTTTTCTTAAAAGATTTTTAGATAAGTATTATCTTCTTCCTCCCATTTCGTCTCTTACTCTTTCTATTGTTCTAGAAGCAGCGTCGCGACCACCTAGACCAAAAGCAAGTCCTCCGGCTATAGCAAGCATAGCTATAATACCAGTGAATAGTATTTGCATAAATTGCACAGCAATACCTAGCTCTGATAGAGCGATGATAAATGCAAATATCCAGATAGCGTAAACAGTAACTGTACCTAGCATGTTTGCTGAAGATACACCTGCTGCTTTAGCGCTACCTACTACTATCTTCTTCATAGCGTTAGATACAAATGTAGCGATAAGAAGCACAAATGCTGCTATTACTACGTTTGGTAGGAAGTTCACAACTACGTCTCTTAAGAAAACGTTTACTTGTGTAAGACCTACTATATCTAGTGAAGCCATCAAAAATAGTACTATAAAGAACCACTTTACTATGCCTCCGAAGAAACCACTCACTGATACTTTCATACCAGATTTTTGTAGAGCTTCGTCAAAAGCAGTACCTTTAAATAGAGAGTCGAATTTTAGAGTAGAAAATAGCTGAGCTACACCTCTACCCAAAGCGCGACCTAGGAACCATCCTGCGATAAATAGGATGATCGCTATAACTAGATTTGGCACAAAAGCGACTACGCCAAACCAAAGATTTTGAAAAGATGCGTTGAGGACATCTCCCCATGTTTGAAGTAACATAATAATGTATACATTAATAAACTAATAATCGAACGTTCGACCACTTATCTTACTTTATAAGTGATACTCTAATTATATCATTTATCTACGACTCCTTATAAACATTGTGGAAAACTGTTTTTTATCCAAAGTGACTTCATGAGGAAAGTCAAACATATCCCATATAAGCTTATCGAACATTTGAGTTCTATATAGAAACTCTTCTGTGTCAAAAACAGCGTAGGTAAGCTCCTTTCCTATCTCAGCCTCTAGGTCTGTCATGGATTTACGGAATTTTTTCTCGTCTATTTTATCTATTACAAAAAGGGCATCCATTCTAGACTTATCTTCGCCTATAAGAACACCAGATATAGCTATAAATCTAAGTACTCCTGACTTGGAGAACCTATCTGTAAGACTATTTTTATCTAAAAGCTCACTTTCCACTAATAAAGCTCTGATTTCTTCCAATATAGGGAAATTGATGTTTAATATAAAACCATTTGTTTGTTTTCTTCTGGTCCCCCTTTTTGTCTTTATTTCTTTAGAATAACTCTTCTTTTTTATCATACCTGAAGCTAAAAGGTTGTTTATCTCTTGTCTGGTACTAGAAGGAGATATTTTTAATTTTGAAGCAGCTTCTGCCACATCAAAAGGAGTTTCTGGATTCATGAGGAAAAGTCTCATAACTTTGACCTTATTTTCTCCACCTAGGATTTTAGCCAGTGTTTTTATCATGCAACGAGTATAAACCATTTTCCTGTTTTGGCAAGATTTTTCATATCCAAAACAAAAAGCCCCAATAAAGGGCTTTTTGTTAGAATTTTTCGATAAAATAGATTATTTAAGTTCTACTTTACCTCCAGCTTCTTCGATAGATTTCTTTAGTGCTTCTGCTTCATCTTTCTTAGCACCAGATTTTAGTGTTGAAGGAGCTCCATCTACTAGATCTTTTGCTTCTTTAAGACCAAGTCCTAGTACTTCTTTTACTACTTTCATAACACCGATCTTAGCATCACCAGCTGAAGCTAGTACTACTTCAAAAGAATCTTTTTCTTCTGCTGCACCTTCAGCGCTAGCGGCTCCACCTCCTACTGCTACAGCAGCAGCTGTGATCCCGAATTTCTTTTCTAGTGTTTTTACTAATTCATTTAGTTCAAGAACGCTCATCTTTTCTATAGATTCGATAAGAGATTTGAATTGTGCAGGTACTTCAAACTCAGTAGCGCTTTCTTGTGCAGGCGCTGGAGTTGCAGCAGCTGGAGTTTCTACTGTAGTTTCAGTTGCTGTAGTTTCTGCTTGTGTTGTTTCTTTTTCGTCCATATTATTAATTGTATAAATTTATAAATTATTCTTTACTTTTTGATATCTCAGAAATTGCGATAGCAAATTTTTGAAGAGGTGACCTGATAAGGAAAGCAAACTGTGCATATAGCACCTCTCTGCTTGGAATGGTCGCCACACTTTGCATTTTTGCCATATCAGCAAAAGTGCCTTCAAAAACTCCACCGACAATACTTATCATATCTTTGTGAGTCTTCGCAAACTCGTGTATACCTCTAGCTGGCGCTATCGCATCTTGCGTACCCCAAGCTACAGCTATCTCTCCTTCTAAGTTTGGCATTTCACCGGAGAATTTGTCTCCAATAGCTTTCTTTAGAAGGGTCTTCTTTACCACGCGATACTCTACACCTTCTTCTCTTAATTTACTTCTTAGTTCACTTGTATCTTTCACAGAAAGGTTTTTAAAGTGAGCAAAAACTATAGAAGAAGCAGATGGTAAAGCTGCGGTAAGGTCTTTTAGTATTTCTGCTTTTTTTGTTTTTGTAAGTGCCATAATGATTTTTAAAATAAAAAAACGGCTAAGCGCCGCGTTCGGAAAAACCGAAATAATGTGATCGACCATTGGGTAGGATTTATAGAGGATTTCTCCCTCCACCTACTTTCTTCACGGCAAGAAGATATTACCAGATACCTTTGTTTTTGGCAAGATTATTGGTTATCAGTAGAAAATGTAGAAAATAAAGCTGAATTTTCAGTGGAGATAGGGCTAGTTCCATTGGTCTCGTAATACTTGTTAGTAAAATACAAAGACACAATACCTAGAAAAATAATCAATGCAAATACGGCTAATCTCCTTAGAAAATGTTGGGCAAACATGCTTATATTTTACTAAAATTATTGTCCAAAGAAAAGAAAGGCGTCTTCTGTCTCTTTTGGTATAGCTATACTGTATCTATCAGAAGAAAGTATAAAAGAACCTTCATAAATAAGACTCTTGTATAATTCTTCATACGAAGACTTTTTAATATCAAAAGTTTTTACAAAATACTCGCTATTGGAGTGGTTTTTATACTTATATATTATTTCCCCTCCTGGCAGAAGTCTTATGTCATCACAAGTACCTTCACTTTCTAATGTGTATTCTTGTAAAAGAACACCTTGAGGACTGACAAACTGTCCTATACAGTTGTTACTCACCAAAAAATTACCGTCCCAATAGTCCACACTAGTAGCCCCAGCTCCCACTATGGTGTTTTTCTTTGTATCTATATTGAATATACTATGTTTAACATCTATAGATTTGCGATATCTTAGATAAAGATCGTCTTTTGTATCAGCCCATTTAACAGAAATTATCTTGAAATCCGGTTCTGTAAAAAGAATATCTTCTGTCATATCACTAAGATCAAGAGAAATTAGTGTTTGATCTGGGTCAGAATTTTCACTCCTTTCTGTATTTTCTCTAGAAAAGAAAAGTATATTTTTATCTTTGTCATAAAACAGAGGTCTGTCATACGGAACATCAGTAATATCTTCATATACCTGCCCAGAGTTGCCGATTATTTTTATACCCAACTGTGTAGAAATAAAAGATTTACCGTTATCATAATCATACACCAAAGGAGAATATGAGAGATCCCCTTCTACTATTTTAGATACAGACTTTTCAAGATAACTATAATAATACAACCCTTCCTTTGCGGAAAATACAAAACCATACCTGTTCCAAGCGGGTGATCCGTAAATAAAATCTTTTCTTATTATACTCGCACTACCAGACTCGAAGTCATAAAAAGCAGTCCAAATATCGTATTCAAAATCTTTTCTTTTATTTTCACCGGTAAAAATAAAGTTCTCACCAGAAGGAGAATAATAAGCAATACCCCCGTAACTATCTAAAGACAACCCTAAAGATGTGAAGTCTTGTGAAAAGTCAGTTATTTTTACTTCTTGCACAGATACTGGAGTAGTGTTTTGCACATCTTCTTTTAAGAAGCTATTGAAAACGAGTATACCTATAAATATAAATACACCTATAGAGAAGATAAGAATTATTAATTTTTTTAGAAAACTATTTTGGTAGATATATTTCATCACCAGCTTTTAGACCAGATAATATTTCCACGACAGCTCCGTCAGCCTCTTTACCTATAGTCACTTTTACTTCTTCTTTTTTATCACCATTTTTTCTAGTGACAAATATTTCTCCGTCTTTTATATCAAGTACTTTTTTAGAAACATAAAGCGCATCATCTATTTTAAAAACTTCTATATCCAAAGTAGCTGTCATACCTGATCTGAGTTCTGGTATATCATCTGTTATAGCGACTATCACCTTATAGTTTACTACTCCTTCGTCGTACTTAGGAGATAGGTCTACTTGTGTTACTTCACCATGATAAGTGTTGGCTCCTCCAAGCGCATCAAAACTTATAGACACAGGTAGTCCTGGTCTTACACCTACAATACTAGCTTCGTTCACATAACTCTCTACATACAAAGAACTAGGATCTTTAAGGTCAACAACTTCTGTAAACGCTTGAACTATATCACCTATCTCAATATCGACTCTAGTTACTGTCCCATCTGCAGGAGCTCTGATATAAGTATCTTCGAGTATAGCGGCAGCGTTGGCCACATCAGCTTTGGCTAAAAGTATATCTGGAGTAGTACCAGTGTTTGTGTAAGAAAGAAGCTCTGTTTCTATACTATCTACCTCTGCTTGAGATATAGATATCTGGAGATCTCTGGTAGCTTTAGCGCTTTCATAAGCTGTATAGTTAGCTACATAAGAGTCTCCGTCTTTGTTAGGTATATTTATAAGCCAGTCTGTATCGTATCCAGAGTAAGTAAAATCGTCTGGGAACATTAAAGAAAGCCCCATGGTACCCAAAGGAAGTGTTTTTCCTAGTATTATGTCTTCACTATCTTCACTATCTTCAAGACCTCTATATGTATAAACAGCGTTTGTGTAAAGAGATCCTAAGTCAAACCCTACCACCACTCTATATTGACCTTCGACATTACCCAAGTATAAACCTTTCACTTCAGGTGGGGTTTTTATGGTCTCTTTTGATTTTGGAATAGCCTCTAAGTCACTAGACAAAAGAGTTCTGTAAGCACTGCTCACCAAAGCGTCTTGTACTTTTATAGTATTCTCAAGATTTTTCTTAGCATTTGCTAAGGAAGTATTTAACACATCTAAATCACTCTCGGCTTGTTCTAGGTTTGCCTGAGCTTTTGCTAGATCAGCTTTTTCTTTTGCGTTATAAAGAGACGCCAGTATAGTACCTCCTTTAACAACTTCTCCAGAAGAGACAAAAACTTTTTCTACTTTACCAGACTTTTGAAATGATAAACTGAGGTTTACATCACTAACTACTTCTCCTGTGGCTGGAACATTTTTAGATATCATACCTTGCTTTACCACCTCTACATTATCATCAGCTCCTTTATGTTTACCACCAAAAATAAGAACCAGTAACACCACAACAACAGATGCGATGATAATATTTTTTCTTCTTAATTTAGAACGAAAATAACTTGGAGAACCTTTTACAGTATCTTTTAAGCTTATGAACATGTTTTTCATTACTGTCCTAGTATAGCAAATACTAAATACTTTCACTAGATACCAAACCTCTCACTTTTCTATACCAAAAGAATAACACCAACCCTAAAGAAAGATAAATTATGAGTAAAATATACAAAGGAAAAGGAGCTACAACTTTATAAGCAAAATTAGTACTACCAATCACGTCTATACACCATAGTACTATATGGTTTAAGTAATAAGTGAAAAAACCAAATACTCTTCCTAAAAGTGGTAATAGTATACCTCCTATACCTGTAGTAAAAGCAAAAAACATAGCTAGCGGCATAATAGGTCCTATTATAAAGTTTGCCAGTGGTGAAACTATAGAAAATACCCCTGTTGTATATAAGATAAGAGGTAACACTGCTACTTGGGCTGCTAAAGTAGTACTGACTATATCTATAACAAATCTAGATTTTAAAAATCTAAAAGCTCTGACAAAAAGAGGGTTGATAAAAATAATACCCAAAGTCGCAACGACAGAAAGATGGAAAGACACATCATATAAAAGTGTAAATGGGTTTATAAGCACCATTATAAAAGTAGCTACCACAAGCGAACGGAACACGCTATACATATGACCACTATTTATAGCCATCATGGCAATAAGAGCCATAAGCCCTGCACGTAGGCTCGTAGCTTGAGCCCCTACAGCGAGTACAAAAAGTATTATCGAAAGACCTCCTATATACACTGATATCTTTTTAGGAAGAAAAAGCCCAAATAACGACTGGAAAGTCCTAGCAACTATAGTGACATTGTATCCAGACAAAGCTACGAGATGTATAGTGCCTGTAATGATAAAAAGATCTCTCAACTCTTTAGGTAATGCGGTCCGAGTACCAAAGGTAATACCAGAAGCAAATATACCCTCTGATCCAGGTATAAAAGTCTGCATATTTTGGACAATTTTATTTTTTATACTATATAAAAAACCTATAAGACTACCGCTGGACTCAGATATTATTTCCTTACCTTCAGCAAAAGCTAATATGTAAAAAATATAGTCTTTTTTCAAATATGCCGGATAATCAAATTCTCTGTTTGTATCTGTAATAAAACTTTCTGGTTTTTGTAATGTGCCTTCTACTTTTATATATTGTCCATATTTATATACTGGGTACTTGGGTAAAATAACCAAAAAAGTACTGTCTTTCTGGGAGTTTTTATTTTTGCTACGTAAATACAATCTTTGGTTATTATCTCTTTGATCAATATCGGAGACTATTTTACCTTCGATAACTATTTTTTCTCCTACCAGATTTTCATAGCTAGAGTCGTACTTGTTTTGTGTTTTATTTTCAAGATAAAAACTTCCAAAATAAGCGGCTGGTAATATAAATATTATAGATAAAAATATTATTGAAAAACTCTTATTTTTAAATATGATCAACAATAAGGAAAGTATTATTATTGCAAATAAAAAAATATACAGATAAATATTTGTATCTGTATATTTAGAAAAAATAATACCTAAAAAATATCCTGCTATTATGGAGAAAAAAATCGTGTCTACTTTTTTATATACCCCGCCAAGCATTTATTTGCTTTTCTTTTTCTTCATCGTTGGTAACTTTCTTAAACTTTGCTCCTTTTATACCAGTCACAGCATTTTTACAACTCTCCCAAGTCTCGTGCTCTTTTAGTTCTCCGTCTACATAAGATAGATAAAGTACATAGTCTTTAGCTCCTTTAGACCCTCCTTCTACACTAAGAGAACCGTCATTTTTAAACAAACTTCCCCCCATGAGTTTTTCATAATTAGCCAAAGACCCAGTAAAAAGTTGTACTCTGTTTCCATCGGCAAATCCAGTCGCTATTTTATCTGCTCTTTCATTACCAAAGACACCAGAGTGTCCATCTACTTTCACATAGTTCACGCTGCGATCTAGCCTGAAAGAAAAAGCAAACTTAAGTAGCTCTTTCCATATGTCTTGGTTCTGCACATCATCCCCTCCTGCTGTTTTCCAATTATTTTTTTCCCAAGCATATATCCATCCGATCATACCGTCATGTACATATCTAGAATCAGTATATATTTCTATATCTCCTTCAATGTTTCTATCTATCACTGTCTGAAATGTTTTTAGCACAGCGGACATCTCCATACGATTGTTGGTAGAGACATCAAAACCTCCACCTATTTCCATGACTTTTATTTTCTTCTTATCTTCCTCTTTCACGCTACCTATAGGATAAGGATATACTATTATCGCACCATAACCAGCCGGCCCTGGGTTGCCTCTGGAAGCTCCATCTGTGAAAGCTATTATTTTAGTTGAATTATTCTTCATTTATAAGACTATTTTAGCATAGTGTAAGAAAAATTACATTTCATACGTCTATATAAATGTAGGGCAAAAATGCCTTACAAAATAAACTAATAATAATTACGACATACTTATGAAAAAAATATTAAGCTCAATCGCTGTAGCAATATTTATTTTCTCCGGTACAGCAGCTTATGCTGCTATGCCAACTGCTCTAGAAGCAAAAATCAATGTATTAGACGCAAAGCATGATCAAGCAGAAGTGATCTGGGAAAGAATGAATCATTTTCTAGACAATGCTGAAGCTCACGGTGTAGACATAAGTGCTGCTCATGATGAGTACGAACTTGCTAAAGAAACTCATACACAATTACTTGTTGCAATAGACGGACTAAAAGACGAACTATCTGGTGATGTTACACCAGCAGAAGTCGCAGGGGGTGTTTCCGATCTAAAAGATGCTTTCCTAGCTTGGAAAGATGCAATGAAAAATCTTATCGATCAAGTAAAAGAAATAAGAGAAGGTATAGCTACAGCATAAGACAAAACATATAAATAAACACGGAAAGCAGCGGGCCAAAGGCCCGCTGCTTTTTTAGTCTACTATTTTAAACCTCACCTCTTCGTTTCCTCTAAAATAACTTTTTTCAACATGTCCAAATATGTGCTTAGCTTTGTGATTTTTGTATTTATCCAAGTCTTCCTCGTCAGCAAAAAATTTAATAGCTCTTATTTCTTTATCTTTAGATATTACAGACAAAGAAAGGTGGTTTTTGGTTTTGCCGAACATATCAGCACTGACGACATCTATATCTACAAGACGAAATACAGGTTTGGGGTTGCTAACACCAAAAGGACCCAAAGTGTCTAGGGTCTGGTGTAAGCTCTGGTCTATAGAATATAAGTCTATATCAAAATCCACTTCTACGTTTTCATTATTTTTTGATACTGCTTCTTCTATTTTTTCTCTTAAAGAATCCTCCAACGTGTGTACGTTTTCCAAAGATATAGTAAACCCGCCAGCTTCTTTGTGTCCACCAAAAGTCTCAAATTTATCACTAGAATTTTCCATAATCTTTACTATATCTACACCACCAACACCTCTGACAGATCCTTTATAATACTCTCCTCCATTTCCTCCCCAAACAAAAGCTGGCACATTATATTTATCAACAACTTTACTGGCAATGAGACCCAAGACACCCGCTCTCCAAGAAGGATCTCCGACTACTATTACCTTTTCATGATTCCTGTGATCCAACCTCTTGTAAACATCTTTCATTATATGAGTGACCATTTTTTTGCGTTCTTGATTTAGAGTGTACAACTTGTTAGCAAGTTCCCTGGCTGTGGCTTCATCTTTTGCGCAAAGTAAATCAAAAGCTATGCGGGGGTTATCCATACGAGAGGCAGAGTTGATAGCAGGAGTCACCGAAAAATAAACATCATCTTCTGTTATATATTTATACATCACACCAAACTTTTTCAAAAGCTCTCGCAGTCCTAGTCTTCTCGCCTTTTTCATCACTAAAAGTCCATACTTAGCAAAAACTCTATTTTCACCCAACAGAGGTACCATGTCAGATAAAGTAGCCAGTCCCACCATATCCAAAGACCATTTCTCCCACCCAAGGGTAACACCAAAATCTTTTCTGTGTTTATTCAAAAAACCTTGCACGAGTTTGAACACCACCCCGCTACCACAAAGCATCTTTTCTGGATACTCATCTATCTTTGGGTTTAAGATAGCGAAAGCCTCAGGTAACTCATCTTTTGGTAAGTGATGGTCTGTTATTATCACATCAACACCTTTTTCATTTGCATAACGAACCTCTTCTATAGCAGTGATACCCAAATCTATAGTTATGATAAGATCTGCTCCATAAGAAACAGCTTCATCTACCCCGGAAATAGAAAGTCCGTACCCTTCTTCTTCTCTGTGGGGAACATGCACATAAAAATCTTCATGTTCGACTTTTTTCAAAAAATCATGGAGTACAACCGCTCCCGGTATGCCGTCACAATCATAATCAGTAAATATAAATATTTTTTCTTTATTATCTATAGCTTTTTTAATACGAGATACTGATTTTTCCATATCACGCATCAAATATGGATCGTGTAAATGTTCGTCATAAGAAGGAGATAAAAAAGCATCTTTTTCTTCTTTAGAATTCAAGCCTATTTTTTCTAACCATTTTTGTATCAAATCTTGCTTCACAGACTCTAATTGTATCATATTTCCATAACACGGCTTCTGCCAGCTTTTTTGATATAATGAACTCATATATGATAAACATAGAAAAACACCTCAATAGTGAAGATATTGAGCACTCGATGGTAGAAACCATATACAATTTTTTGTTAGATTATTTTGGCGAAATAACTTGGAAAGAAGTCTACATAAATAAAAAGGCTACTAAGGAGGAAAAAATACAGGCAGTAAATAAGTTGAAAGAAATAGTAGCAAACATGTCCTCTGAAACTAAAAAAGATTTCTTAGAGCAAGTATTTACCGAGAAAATCAAAAAACAAACTATGGAAAACACCCAGAACATTGAAGTAGATTTAGAAAATTATTTTAATTTTTAATGGAAAAAACAATTTTTGAAAAAATAATAGACAGAGAAATACCAGCCAGTATAGTGTATGAAGATGACAACTTTTTGTCTTTCTTAGATATCCAGCCTGTAAATAAAGGACACCTGCTTATTGTCACTAAAAAACCTTATAGATGGATGCAAGATGTCCCAGACGATATTCTTTCTGAAGCTTTTGTTTTGACCAAAAAAATAATGTCTCATATGATAAAAGTCTTGGGGTGTGATTTTGTACAAGTAGGAGTAGTAGGTAAAGATGTACCCCATTTCCATATACACCTTATACCGCGAATGCTCTCCGGAGATGATGTAAATACACTTTCTGCTGGAAACAAATACAAAGAAGGTGAAATGCAAACTTTCGCAGAGAAACTCAAAATTAACTAATAAAAAAGAGGTCGCATAATGCGACCTCTTTTGCTCATGCATCCATATCTACATGAGCAAAAAACACTATTGAAGTCCTAGTATACTTCTTCTTACCAGGTACTCCTAATACTCTGTGTTCTGCAGGAGCTATAGCTCCTTGAGAAACAAAGTCTTGTTCTTTTTTCTTCTCTTCTACAAACACTCCCCGAGTAAAGGGCATACCTCCTGTAAGGAGCCCCATTTTCATACCTGGGAAGATAAGCGTACTCCCTTCTTTCATCTTGACGTTCTGCCAGTTTTCACCTATGAGAAGTTGAAGTCCTGAGTGAGACTCATACAAAGGACTGGTCAAACATGATATGTCCTGGTGAGGCATCGCCAGTATCTCCTGCTCCTTACTGACATCTTTGTATCTTAAAAGACGCAGTACGAGCATTTCCTTCCGGGCTGCTGAACGGAACTTTTCATAGATCTGTGACAGATCTTCGTCCAAATCCATATATATCTGGTCGTAGAAATGTAACATCTTGTGATACACGTCATCACAAAGCCCGAGGAAATTATCCATCATAGGACTTCTACGTAAATGAAGACTTAGATATCGCCCCACTACAGGCCTGTAATGGAAATAAGCTTTTTCGTCATGACCTGTATCATTACTCCTTATCACCAGAGCGTCATCAGGATCGAGTCCGATCTCTTCTTTGATATAAGAAGGTATACGAATTCTTTCTTGATAATTTTCCAAAATCTTAAGAAAGCTGTCATTGAGTAATGATAGGGTCAAAGAACTCTCAAACGGGCCAGGTATGTATACATACCCATGCTCTTGTATAGATGTAAATGTATTATTCATAGTCTGTTATTTTCCTCAAATGTACTATAAAAGCAACTAGAGTGCAATAAATAAAAAAGCCCCTCTCTGGAAAGAAGGGGTATATTTAAATAAAAAATTTTGTGCTGACAGATATTCTGCTAGCTTTTGCGTCCTCTGCTGACGTGATCCTCACCAAATGTTGTGTTGGTTTTATCCTGGAATACTCTTCGAGCTGAGATCCAGGAATGACTGTAGTAAGGTGGCTTCTTACTTTTTTTTCTGCACCATCATTTTCTAGTAGCACAAGCTCTCCACCTTTACTATATGTAAAGAAAGTAAAAGCATTGTCGTCACAGTGATTTCTCAGCATAACATTGTCTTTGGTAACAAAATACCAAGACAGTCGAAGTATATGCCTGTCTTCATTGGTAGCATTTGCAAGCATGCTATGAATGTTTTTATCTATCTTAACCAGATTACTCTGAAGTAGATAGTGTTCATAATAGATAAGCTGCTTTGCTAAAGACATCATATAATTTACACTTTCCCTGACATCACGTCTTTCTTGGCCGACTTTTTGTAGTATATAGTTTATAGCGTATTTATTTAGCTGTAATCCATATATATTTTGACAATCTACATTATGCCGCCTACGAAATAATTCATCCTTGAAGACAATCCCGAGATCATCCTTATCGGTATTTAAAAACACATCATATCCATTGGCATGAATGTTTTTAAATGCCAAAGCAAACTCTTCTGACAACCTGTAAATTTCAGGGTCATCAAACTCCGCATATCCTTTGGAGATAAAGTTTCTTATTAACATTTATTGGGGTTTTGGTTGAAAAAAACAATTCCAATATAATTTATGAAATAATCCTTTTTTAGTCAAGGATTATTTCAGTACGTCTATACCAGGTAAGCTACCTTTAGATAAAAATTCCAAAGCTGCTCCTCCCCCCGTAGAAACAAAAGTCAGCTTTTCTTCTATACTTTTTGTAGACACGGCAGTGATATCTCCTCCCCCTATAACACTAAAACACTTTCTGTTGGAAGCCAGAGCGTTGAGTACTTTCATGGTAGCCTTCTTACCTCCTTTCTCTTCATATTTACCTAAAGGTCCGTTCCATAAAACTGTCTTGGAGTCAGCTACTATCATAGATAGTGCTTTTGTTGTATCTATACCAGCATCTATGATCACATCGTTCTTACCAATATCCGCTATATCAACATTTAGTATTTTACTTCCTCTTTTTACTATAAGGTCACTAGGTAAAAGTAATCTTGTACTTTTCAAAAGAGGCTTTAGATCATATCCAGGTTCTACTAGAGACTTACCTACAGAAAAACCAGCTTCTTTCAAAAGATCGTTAGATAAAGCTCCCCCAACAAAAACATAGTCAGCTATTTTAAGAAACTTTTTTATCAATGGTAACTTTGTAGAAAATTTTGCACCTCCTATGATCACAAAGAAAGGGCTCTTGGCTTTATTGGTCAAAACACCTAGATGATCTATTTCTTTTTTGAGCTGAATACCTGGATAAGATTTCATTATTTTCGGTAGATGATAGACACTAGTATGTTTTCTGTGTGAAACAGGAAAAGCTTCGTTTACATATATATCACCCAAAGCAGCTATCTTTTTGGCAAAAGTAGCAGAACCCTCTTTTTCTTCTTTGTATTTTCTTATATTGTCTACTAGTAGTATTTGTTTAGGTTTTAGCTTTGGTTTTTTATCTGGTAAATCCTCACTAAACAAAACATCGTATTTTTTAGATAATATTTTATATACAGGCATTAGAGACTGCGCCCCATCTTTACCGTTGTGGGAAAGTATAATTATGCTGGCGTTTTTCTTAAGTAGAAGGTTTATAGTAGGATAACTAGCTTCTATACGAAGAAGGTCTACTACTTTGTCACCTTTTATTGGCACATTGTAGTCGGTACGAAGTATGACAACTTTATTTTTAAGAGACTTTAAACTATTTAGATCCTTCATTTTTTGCAAAATCAATTACTTCTAATACCATCTTTGAAAATACTTCAGGTTCAAGACTTGCTCTTCCAGGTAAAAACCCCATGGCCCCAGCTTCTAAGAAAGGCAAAATATTTGTATCATCGGCTGATCCTCCATATATGATACTTACTTCATCCGCTGTTTTTCTGTTTGAAAGATCTGTGATAACTTTCTGTATATATATTTTTATTTCTAAAAACTCATTAGCCGAAGCTGGTCTTTTAGCATCTTTACCTATAGCCCAGACTGGTTCATAAGCTATTATTATATCTGTGTATCTTGTCTTTGGTATGTTAGACAAAGCAGTTTCTATTTGTTGTCTTATTATATTGAAATAAAAACCATTTTGATCTCTTTCATTTTCTCCTACACACAAAACAGGAGTCATGCCTTCTTTCAGACAATTTTTCAAAGATCCTGACACCATCTCGTCTGTCACACCTTCTCTCCTTTCTTCCGAGTGACCTATGATACCAAATTTTGCTCCTGCAGAAGCGGCCATGCTGGCGCTTATTTTAGTAGTAAAAGCACCTTTTGGTTCATGATGTATACCTTGATGGCCATATTTTGTTTTACCTTTTATCTCTTTTTGTAAAGTGTACAAAAATACAGACGGCGGACATATTACCGTCTCAACATATTTTGAGTTAGGAGTTATTCTTTGTAATGTTTTAGCGGTTGATTTAGCTTCATTTAGATTTCCTGGATTCATCTTCCAGTTACCTATAACATAATACTTCTTTTCCATTAGAAATATTATATCATGAAAGTATTTTAAATTTCTTCCCAAGACACTACTTGGTACTCAGAAGAAGCTTCTGGAAATCCAGGAGGTGGATCCATAAGCAGATTGGCATCGTAGTTGACCTCTACCACCTGATATCCCCCAGAAGTCGCAGGGTAATAGAAAGCATAATTTTCATTGGATGCTATCATACCATACACCTCTAGTGAAGCCCTTTGTCTATATGTACTACAAGCCGTGCTGCCGTTGTTGTAATGCATTCTAGACACACCACCATTTTGAGCTACCATAGCAGCATCTATCTCCATAGTGTCATCAGATACAAGACCTATGAGTATATCGTCTTGAGCTATAAGACCTATAGCATCAGTACCATCATAGTTTGTATACTTCAAATCATGGTTGATTATTATATGTTTTCTGTTTGGTTCTGAATCAGGCAATATACCAGCAGCTATAGTAATACGGTCACCATCTATAGTACCGTCCACCCAAACATGATCTTCAAAGAAGAGTTTTCCATCAGCAGGAAAAGAATAATTCCCTATATAAGACTCTCCTCCAGAAAGCTTTATGGTCCATCCTCCCCAATCAGGATCGTTTGGAGGAGCATCAGGGTCTGCACACCCACCACCTATATTTTGTTGAAGAAGTACAGTATATAAATCATAAGTACCATCAGTATTCAAGACAACATGGTATCCTTGATACCCAGAAGCTGGATAGTAATTACCGGAAGCTTGAGCGGCTGTTTTTATCTCTGCTAAGTCTTGAGTAATACCGACAAAATCAATAGCAGCTACACCTACTTCTCGTCCAGCCGCAAAAACATCAGATCTAGTAGCTATACTGCTCGGTGGGGCTTCTGCGGGTACAAAGTTGGCATAAGTACCTGTAAGAGGTGGAGGCTTTACGTGAGTATGAACAGCGTGTTCATTGTCTCCAGTATGAAGAGGATCATCGTAGTCAACCATAGCGCTAGTAACTATATTATAAATAGTTCCGTCTATTCTAACACCTTGGTTCGAATGTATCGCTCCTGAGACAGTAGTGTTTTCTGGTATATAGATATTACTATTAGAAACAATAGCCCATTGAACTAATGACTCCTCAGATAAAGTAATTCTTATTGTTCTTGATATAGTAGAGTCTTCAACTAAAGTACCAGTAGACTCTATTATCACTAGACCAGAGCCTTCTCCTGGTGGAGTGATATCCAAAGAAAATTCTCCTACTTTAAGATCAAAAAAATCATAGTAGTCATGAATATAAGGACCTGCCACACCTGTGCCATCTTGGAAGTCGTCTGGGTCGTGAGATAAGTGCCATCTATAGTATTCTATTCCAGCTTCAGCTATTTGAAGGGCTTGCTCACTTAGTGCGATATGATGATTCAATCTTTGCAAAGAAATAGCCCACCCGACAAGTGCTGTCATGGCAGTAATAGCAACAGAACTAAAAACAATTACTCCGAGTAATAAACTTCCTTTTTTCATCTATATTATATTATAGATTAGTTTTTAAGTTTCTGATAGAAACTTGTGTGGATATAGTTATAGGTTCTGGCAATTTAAGTGGGTCTGTATCTATAGTAACTTCTATTTCAACAAGTCTAACATCTTCTACACTCACAGGTTGAGTAAGCGGATCTGTAGAACCATCATAATTCTCATCATAATATTGGAAAATATATCCTACAGAAGTATCGATACCACTAGCTATTGTGGTGATAGACTCGGCCCCAGAATCATATACAGCTGGCACACCTGAAGGCTCTATTATTCCTCTTTTAAAATCTGTCCCATCCAAAAAGTACCTCATTCTCTCTGTCTGCCCATCAGCATCGTAGTCAGTATAAAAAGTAAATTCATTATCTCCTGCTGTTTCTATAGCATACGCACCGTTTTCTGAGGTCCGTGCAGCTCTTACTTCTCCAGCTATAGGACGCATTATTCCACGTAGCTCATCAGCTGCTTTGAGGAATTGTGAAAACATTCTATTGTAATTAAGAACATTTGCTTGAAACTGACCGGCCACTACTGCAACCACAGCTGTTATAGCTACAGCCACCAACAGCTCTATATAAGAAAATCCTCTATTTTTATTTTTAATATTTTTCATAATTATGTTTCTGACATAAATATTTCTACGTTTTGCCAAGAACCTGTTGATACATTTATGACAGCCACCCCTTCATTATAACCAGATTTTTCTACTAAAACATCATACGTACCAGTAGAGACTCCTTGGAAAGCAACCTGTCCTGATGGTGTACAGTCAGTAGAGTGTGTTATTGCAACATCTGTCACTGTAGGAGTATAAGCTGTATCAGCGGTTGTAAGATATGCTCTATATCTTACATATTGGTCCCCATCATGTATGCTATTTATCGTTTGGTTGCTGGTAGTATAATAAGTACCAGTTGTGCCGTCAGGACCAAGAAAATTCCAAGTTGCATTGTCATTGTTTGTAGCTATTTGGAATCTAACACTGTCTGTACCTGTCTCTGCTGGTTGAGAAATTGGAAGCCAAGTGATTTCACCCCATGTAGATGGTGATCCAGTATCATAGGTAGATGAACGCAAGTTACCAGCAGACACATACGCGCCTAATGTACCAGATATAGTAAGCTCTCCAGCGACGTTGTATCTTACATTAGACCTGTTCCAAAACATAGTTTCATCTACAAAGTCTGCCTGCCCTGCTCCTCCTACCCAATCTGTCTGTTGAAAAGTTCCTCTATATGTAGTGTCTGTAAGTATATCTGTACCACCAGATGTCTGAGTAAGTGTCACATAAGCATCGTCTAAAGGTAACCCACTATTTAGATCTCTTACTGTCACAAGTACTGTAGGTGTATTCTTTGCCGCCACAATAAGTTGTACCGATTGTGACTGGCTAGGCTCAACTGTAAAATCTAGAAGAGGGTTGGCTCCTACTATTTCATAAGAAGCATCATTGGATTCTATACTATATGTATCCCACTCAAGTGAAGATATAGACAGGTTTCCTCCTGAGTCAGTTGTTAGACTCTGATCATATTTATACACACCATAAGTGGGAAAATATCCTATGGTTTTTGCTCCATGCATATCAAAGTCAAAGCTTGCTATAGGTGTACAGGCAGCATCGACAGAGGTTATGTTTCCGCTACCGTATTTATCAATAGACAAGGTTATTTGAGTGAGATCGTTTTCTAGTACAGTAGCGTGTGGAAGTGTTGGTGTGGCTCCCCCTAGGTCTGTAGAGTCATATGTTTGGTCTGAGGAGAAAGAAGATGTCTTATCAACATATATTTCATACGCTTGTGTATAAGGTGGAGCATCTACTATAGTAAGTTCTCCATCGGCCCCCACTTGGTCATCTATAGCTATGGTTGGAGAAGCTTCATAATTCCTTATTCGTACATTGGCTGCTGGAACAGGGTCTCCTTCTGCGTCTATAACTATTATCTTGAGTGACCCATTACCTGTGCTGTTTTCTAGACCTTTTGGTGACACTAGAGTTGTAAAAGTCTCCATATTAACAGTGCTTCCTCCTTCTACATATCTTATTTTGAGCTCTACTTGCTTTTGATCCGCTGGAGCATCATCATCAGGAGTACCACCTTCAGTACCGTCAAAATCGTTATCTATATTACGTACTGTCCTATCTACACGAAAAGTCAATCCTTCTTTTATGTAATTAGTAGATGGATCCAATGTTCCCGGAGGAACACCCCCTGCACCGACACCTATGTTTGCATAAGGCATATTCCTAACTCTCTCAAACTCCTCGTTGGCGAGAGTCGTCATTATTTCTTTTATTTTTATTTTATTATTTAGCTTTACTATAGTAGCCCAAGCTTGATATATAGCTAAACTCACCACCAGGAAAAAAGCAGTGGCGACTAAAGTCTCTATCAAAGTAGTACCTTTATTTCTTTTTGAAAAATAATTATACATTTTATCCTACAGTATCTAATATAGAATACATTGGTGTAAGCATGGAAATAGCAAAGAAACCTACGGCACCTCCGATAAATATCATAAGTACAGGTTCTATGATAGTAGATAAATCTTTTGTCTTTTGTTCTACTTCTCCTTCATAAAATATAGCGATCTCATCTAGCATGTTGGAAAGCTCTCCTGTCTCCTCACCCACCTCCATCATCTCTCCAAGCATAACAGGGTAAACTTCGGTGTGTTCTTTAAAAATTTTAGATATAGGAATACCTTTTATAACATCTTCTCTGGCCTTATCTATTATTCTCTGGAAATATACATTTTGTACTACATCGTGAGTGATCTCCAAAGCTCTAGTAACAGGTACGCCCGCCGCTAGAAGAGATGCCATGGTTCTAGCTGTCCTAGCAGCATTCATTTCTTTGACTATATTTTTTACAACAGGTAAACGAAGGACTATAAACTGGATATATTTTTTCAATTTTGGATTTTTAACCATATAAACGATTCCACCCAAGAAAGCAGCAAACCCTAAGAATATAACGGCTGGATGATTTATAAATAGACTGGAAATCCCTATCACAAACCTAGTAGTAGGCGGCAACTCAATACCAAGTCCTTCAAAAGTAGAAGTAAGAGAAGGCACCACAAATATCATCATCAAAACTCCGATAAGACCCATAGCCGCAACTATAATAGAAGGGTATGTCATTGCTCCTTTTACTTTTTTAGTAAGCAGATAAGATTTCTCAAGAGTTTGACCTATTTCAAGAAGAGTTTTTGAAAGCTGTCCAGACTCTTCACCAGCACGTACCATAGAAACAAATATTACGGAAAATACTTTTTTGTGTTTTTCCATTGACTCAGAAAAACTAGCTCCTTTGTCTATATCAGATATCATAGAAGCTATTATTTTTTTGAATTCTTTATTTTTTGTTTGTTTCTCAAAAACATTCAAGGCTCTAGACAAAGTAAGTCCTGCTTTTAGCATGTTTGATAAGTTCTTAGCAAAAAGCATTTTCTCAGAAGTCTTTACACTTGAAAACAAAGAGAGAGCTTTCTTTTCTTTTACTTCAACCACTTCTAAAGGGTGGAATCCTTCAGATTTGAGAGTCTCTAGTAGTTCTTGTCTTGATTTTGCTTCACGTACTTCGTCGACTCTTTCTCTATTTTGATTTATAGCTTTGACTTTGAAAAACATCTATATAAATTATACACTTATTCGGTGATAACTCGAAGCACTTCTTCGGTAGAAGTAAGTCCTAAGACTGCTTGGTATATACCGTCTTCAAGCATAGTCATCATTCCTTCTTTTTTCGCCTGAGCTTCAATATCATCTGATGAAGCACCTTTTAATATAAGTTCTTTTATAGTAGGAGTGACATCCATAACTTCGTGTATACCTACTCTACCTTTATACCCATCTTCACATTCTGCTCCTGGTTTTGGTCTATAAAGAGGAACTTCTTTCCAGGTGTCTGTATTTTTTATAAGTTTTTCTGCTTTTAAGAAGTCCAGCATTCTATCTAGATCGATAAGCTTACCGAGAGCTTGTATTTCAGCATCTTCCATAAAATATTTTTCTTTACTGTTGCAAAGTCTTCTAACAAGACGCTGAGCAATGATTGTCTTTACCGTAGATACAATAAGAAAAGATTCGGCTCCCATGTCTATCATACGAGGAATAGCTCCAGCTGCTGAGTTGGTGTGGATAGTAGATAACACAAGGTGTCCTGTAAGAGCGGCGTTGATGGCCAAAGACACAGTTTCTCCGTCTCGAATTTCCCCCACCATGATGATGTCTGGGTCCTGACGAAGAAGTGTACGAAGTCCGTTGGCAAAAGTAAGCCCTATTTCACTCTTCACCTGAGTCTGGTTTATTCTAGGCATTTGGTATTCTATCGGATCCTCGACTGTAGATATGTTTACATCTGGAGTATTTAACATATCAAGTACAGTATAAAGCGTAGTAGTCTTACCAGAACCAGTAGGTCCAGTAGCCAAAATCATACCCGTAGTTTGTCTCATAGCGTTGTGTATTTTTTCAAGGCCTTCTCCATGAAAACCAAGTCCTTCCAAAGTAAAACCTTTTGAGTTTTCTTTCAAAAGACGGATAACAACTTTTTCTCCGAAATAAATAGGCAAAGTAGATACACGGAAAGAAACTCTATCCCCCGCCTCTGTAGTAATACGAAATCTACCGTCTTGAGGAAGTCTTTTTTCATCCAACTTCAGATTAGAAAGCACTTTTATACGTGCCACTATACCGGCTGCTGTTTCTTTAGGTAAAACCATGGCATCATGCAAAATACCATCTGTTCTATACCTTACCAACAAAGAAGCTTCTTGTGGTTCTATGTGAATATCGGATGCGTTTTGTATTATGGCGTGAGATATAAGAGTATCTACTATTTTTATAATAGGAAGATCTTCTGCCATTTCTTTAAGATCTTTTTCACTTGCTCCACCTTCATCACTTTCTGATACAGCTTTTAGACTCTGTGATTCTTTTTGAATAATAGCATCGAAGTCTGCTTTAAGACTTTTTTTGTATTGGTTGAGAGCGTCTTTCATTGAAGAAGCATCTGTAAGACGAGGAAGTATTTTAAGTCCGACTTTTTTCTTTATAAAGTCCAGCACCGGTAGGTCGTCTATATCGAGCATAGCCACCTCCAGGCCTCTGTCGCTTCTTCTGTAAGCTACGATATTGTTCTTGGCGGCTAGAGGTTCTGGTATAAGAGAAAGCACTGCTGTGTCTATCTTTTGATTCACAAGACTCACAAAAGGTATACCTAAAACATAAGCTTCCATCCTGCGAAGCTCATCTTCTTTTACTTTACCTTCACGTAATAGAATATTTTCAAAAGGCTCTCCTGTTTTTTTGGATTCATTCGAAGCTGTTTTTATATCTTCAGCACTTACCAACCCGGATTGTTCTATGAATTTTCGGAGCTCATTTTCCTTAATGTACATGTTTATATTATAGCAGTTATTTAAACTGTTTTTAAATATAATTTAAGACTTTTTACTATCCGCTATGACTTGCCCGTCTTTGAGAGTGATTATTCTATCTGTCATCTCAGCATATTCATCTTCATGAGTCACCATAACAATAGTTTGTCCATTATCATTTAGATTTTTAAATACTTCCAAGACTTTGGCAGATGTTTCAGAGTCTAGGTTGGCTGTTGGTTCATCAGCAAAAAGCACTTTTGGTTTGTGTGATATGGCTCTGGCTATAGCTACTCTTTGTTGTTCACCTCCTGATAAAGCGCTAGGAAGGTTATCCAATCTGTGCCCTAAACCTACTTCTTCTAAAGCGGCATGAGCGAGTTCTCTGGCTTCATCATAAGTCATACCTTGAGCTAAAAGAGGAGCCATAACATTTTCGGTAGCAGTAAGAGAAGGTATGATAGCGTAATCTTGGAAAACATACCCCAGCTTGGTGAGTCTAATATATGTTCTGTCATCAGCGTCTATGTTATCTACTCTTTGTCCTTCTATATATACTTCTCCAGATGTAGGGTGGTCTAAAAGTCCTAGTTGATAAAGCATAGTGGACTTACCAGAACCAGACTTACCAGTGATAGATACAAACTGACCTTCTTCTATACTAAAAGAGACGTCGTCTACGGCTTTGATCACCTTGCCACCGTTTTGGAAATGTTTATTCAAATTTTTTATTTCTATTATATTCATATTATCTTCCTAGTATGGCACTTAATGTATTTTGTTTGACCACTATTCTAGCTGGTATAAACCCTGCAAATATTGTAGCTATCATAAGTATAGTCGCTCTTATCATGGTAGAAGGTACAGTAGCTACCAATATTCCATCTGAAAACGGGAAGTTAATAGGGTTTTGAGCTATGAAAGGTTTGAGCACAAAAAACAAAACAAAACTCGCTACCAATATACCTAGTACTGCATAAAAAAGAGACTGGAAAACATAAGATATTTCTATAGACTTTTCACTAACACCTATCCCTTTTAAGATGCCTATGTATCTTCTTCTTGTTATGGCGTTAACGAAGATCACTATAAATATAGTAATACAAGCCACAACAAGTCCGATAGATCCTATGACATTACCTAATATCGCAAATGTCGCCTTTATGTCTTTGAGGAATTTGGGTTGAGCATCTTCAAATGTCTGCACTTTTCCATATTCAGAAAGACCGCTGTCTACCAAGCCTTGTTTGAACTCTTCAGCTGAAACAATATTTTCATCTATATCTACTACTATCTCATCTACGTTAAAGTCAGTCCGTCCTATTATGTTTCTTAGCTCAGTATCATTCATATATACTCTGGCGTCTACGTCTCCTGCTTTACTCTTTATGATACCTTTTACTATCACCTCTTTTGTTGCTTCACCTATCTTAAGTCTCACACGCGAACCCACCTCTACATTTTTAAGCGTTGTATAACTTGGAGACTCTATAGGTGTATATTTAAAAAGCAGGTCTGAACCTATCATGATATAACCAGCATCGTTTTTAGTAAGATATTCTCCTTCTATCATTTTTTGAGATATCCCAGTCACAGCATCTTCTTGATCAGGGTCGATACCTACCAAAAGAGCTCCTGCACTATTTATCTTTTCTCCTCTTTCTAAAGAGTCTCTGTAGTTGGTCTCTACAGTACCACCAGAAGCGTATCTAGAAGTGAGAGCGATATATCCTTTTGCGTTTTTCACTACGCTCTCTACATAAGGAGAATTTTTTATATATTCAAACTCGTTTTTAGGAGTGATCATCACGTCTCCTGTGTAATATTCTCTGTTGGCTTCTACTGACCCTTCTATCAGACCGACAAGTATACCGGTAACAACAGTCAGGTTTAGAAAAGTCAGCATCATAACAAACACGATGAGAGCTGTGGTCCACTTGTTGGCTCTTTTTATTTCTCTAAAAGCCAAGAACCAAGCAAGTCCAAGTATAGTAGAAAAACTCTGTGCATCTCTTTTCTTCTTTGATTCAGCTGTCATATAAAGATAATTTTATCACATGATCTTGGGAAAATGTATTTACTATAGTATGATTTAGATACTTTAAATTTAATCAGAAATAAAATGGCAAAATATTCAAAAGGGAAAAAAGTGAAGGTTGGTAAATCATATGCTGGTTTAGGGCTTTTCGCAGATGAAGACATAAAAAAGGGAGAGTATATAATAGACTACACAGGAAAAGCGCTCACAGAAGAACAGGCTGATAAAAAAGGTGGTAAATATCTTTTTGAAGTAAAAAAGAACTATTACCTAGATGGTGCAGACAGGAAACATACAGCTAGATATATAAATCATGCTTGCAATCCAAACTGCGAACCAGACATATATGGCAAAAGAGTAATAATAAGTGCGATAAAAAATATAAAAAAAGGTGACGAACTCACCTACGACTATGGAAAAGAATACTTTAACGAATTCATAAAACCTCACGGCTGCCGCTGCGCGAAGCATAAGAAATAAATAATAAAATTTAAGTTAGACTTTCTTTCATATACAAAGCTTTTTCTGGATTCTGTATCTCAAATAAATGAACATTATTTTGATCATTATCTTTACTTCGCAGATAATTCGCGTACATTTCTTCTTCTATTATATCATCTTGGTTTAGTGCTATTGTGTTAAATATTTGTTTTAAATATTCTTTTTTTGTCATTCGAAGAAATTCCTCAGAGCCTCGAGATAGACCGCCCCGTACTAAGAGTTCATATAATATATCTATATGTTCATCTTTAAAAATTTCATCGTATTTTTTTATACCCAACTGATCCATTTCATACTCCAACACTCTTTTTCTAGCATCTCTTTCCGCAGGAGATAAATAGTAACCTACGTCTGACGTTTCATACTCATTCAATCTAGTGCTATCAAAAGATTCTAAATATAATTCATAAGCATAATCTGACATAAGATAGTTACCCTCGGTGGACTGGTGTTGACGTTCATGCACCACCAAAGTTGACATCTCTTTTTCCCTTTCCAAGTTACTGTCATATATATCACTTTCATTCTTCAAAAAAGTGGGTAAATGTATATCTTTACTTCCAGGTTCGTAAAAACCTATGACGAGCCCGGACTTACTATTGGACCCACTCACGGAAAACATATCTGTAGAATATATAAGAAAACTCTTACTTATATTCTCAATTCTACGTTTGTATATATCGTCCCATTTTCCATGACCCCCAAACTCGTTTTCGAGTTTTTTCTTATACATATTTGAGTTCATTATTTTACTTATCCAATCTGACTGAAATACATATTCATCTATTGTTGTATTGAGTTCAGATCTTAACTTAGAAGCAAACATCTTAATGTAAGCTACGTCTTTTGTCTCCCCTAAATATCCTTTTATTTTTAGTTCTGGATTTGTAAAGTACCCATCATATTTATTGTATTCATAAAGCAAATCCTCATATCTCTGCTTGCGTTCTAAAGCCTCTTTCACAATAGAATCCTCCATTATCTTATCTATTTGGATCTCAATATCATTCATCTCTTGCTCCGATTCAATATTTTCTTTACCTTCTAAACCTGAACTATAACTTTGGTAAAATAACTCATTGTATCTGTCTATCAATGAGTCTATTTGCATAATCTCTGTTTGTTTTTGATTGCTCGTTTGATCATATTCACGAAAGGATTTGGCAATATCTTTCTTTAATAGTTGGATACGATAAACCTCACCTCGGAAGAAAGACTCCACTAGATCTACATCAGAAATGTTATCTATTATCTCTTTTAACTCATCTCCTCGCATTTTATACATTTCTGAATTCGCAAAAAAATGAATCATTTTATCTACATCTGAAAGATCTTCTGAGGAAAACTTTTTATCACTTTCTATGTTTTCTATTTTTTGCTTGTCTAAAATATCTTTTTCATGTTTTTTTTCTAGATATGAATCAATAGATTGGTAAGAAAAAATACCGGTAGAAAGACCTACGAGAAATATATGACATGTATGTAAAAGTCTATTTCTTTTTTGAATCTTTTCTACCTCCTCAGGAGTAAGTTCTTTTTTTTCTTCCTTTACTTTCTCTTTCCCTGTACCTGGAAATTCTTCAAATTGAGGCACCCCATCTTCCCACCCATTGGGAGTAAAATTTTCTTTCATGTTATTTATTATATAATAATGTTCTAAATAAGCTAACCCCTATTCAAAAACCAAGCTATACTCAATAAAACAGCGAAATTCATAAAACCTCACGGCTGCCGCTGCGCGAAACATAAGAAATAGTTATTTATCTGGTTCCAGGAGGAGGGGTTGGGTATATCTTTACTATAACAATAACTATTTCAGGCCAATTTTTGTATCCTTACTTATATCTATCATGAGGTTTCTACGAGGTAAATACCCTCTATAATATATTTGTAATAAGTGATATATTAAAAATATCCGATCTTTAATGGAAAAGTATTAAAAAATGGAAAACAACCTAAATTCACATATAAGTAAAAACATTCCTGGATCAATCCTTAACATGTATAAAATACCTGGATTGAAAGAAGTTGTATATGAAAAATACTTAAAAAGTAGAGAGGCGTTTAATCGTGAAGAGTTGGAGAGTTTTGATTATGAGTATTCAATATCAAGATTAAAAAATAATATTATTTCAAGTAAAAAAGATGATATCTACGCATTAATTTTAGAGTCTTTAAATAATGATAATATTGAAATACAGAGAGCTGGGGCATCATTTATTTACATGACAGATAAAAACACTCAGCAGAAATTAGAAAAATTAGTACTCAATAAAGTTTTTAGTGCGTTAAATACTTCTGATATTCAAATACAAAGAATAGGTATGAATATGATACAGTTCACACCTGAAAAAGACCAAGCAGAATTAAGATTTTTAACTAAAAATATAATTGAGTCCGGTCTAAACTCCGAAGATATACAAATATTCAGAGTCGTGGCAAAAAAAATAAACTTGGCACCGGAAGAATATCAAGAAAAATTAAAAGAGCTTTTATATTTAAAAATTAAAGAAAAACTGAGTGAAAAAAGCATAATAACTCAAAGAATTGTTGCGACTTTAATAAAATACATACCAGTTAGTAAACAAGATGAATTGAATCGTCTAGTTATATCTAAATTCGAGGAAGCAAAAAAGGGTGGAAAAAGTAATGAAATAGTAGAACCTCTATTATACTTAAAAACTAAAATGCCTAATAATTCCAAATTATCAAGAGAGCAGTTTTCCAAAACAGGTTCAAAAACTACATTATTTTTAGGAGAGAACCTAAAAAATAATTTAATAATGCGCCACATAGAAACTGCTTGTTTCATTGCATGGAAAGAAGCCTATGAAAATTTTGAGAAATGGAAGTCTGTTGGTTTTGACTACGTACCAATAGAACCTATATATTCTTTTAGCAAAGAAAAAAACACCAGCCTTACAAATGTTGTCTCTGGCGTGTTAGATTTAAATCTCGAAGAATGGTATTCGTTTTCTTGTAATTTATTTAAGTCAGATTTAGACGAAAAGAAAAAAGTTATTATTTCTACACTTGAGAGTATGGGTATTGAACATGGTCACCCTAACAATGATAATTTTTGTTTACGTTTTAATAGAAATGAAGACGGAACTGTAGATCTTGATACAGTTCCTCGTATATACATGATAGATTTTGATAAATCCTTTAGAAAATAGGCGGTATTGAAAAAAATATCTAATTCTGATATAAGTTTAGCTATGGCTAAGTATATTTTTGACTTTGACGATGTGCTTTTCTTTAATACAGAAAAGTTCAAAAAACATATGTACCAATGTTTTGAGGAAATCGGAGTATCGTACGATACAGTGAAAAAATACTATAAAATCGAAAAAGAAAAAGGTTGGGTTCTGCAAAATCTTGTTGAATCAGTTTTGGATGGTGAGAATATAAAAATAACCACTAAAGAAGACTTATCTGAAAAGATCATGAGGGTATGTAAAGAGTACACCAATACTGATCTAATAAATAGAATCAAAAAACTAAATAGAGAAGACTGCTATATGGTGACTCATGGAGTAAAAGAGTACCAACTAGAGAAAATACAAAGGACTGGTGTGGGTTCATTGTTTAATCAAATTTTTATTGTACAAGATACAAAAAAAGATCCTGTTGAAATGATATGTGAGAAGTTTAGAGACGAAGAGGTTATTTTTGTAGACGATAAAGAAAAACGCTTTGCAGATCTTAATTTTGAAAAATATCCTAACTTGAGAAAAGTATTATATGTAGACAACGAAAGTATTAATAAAATTTTTAATGAGTAATTATTAATGAACGATAGTTTTACAAAGTTTATACCAGAAGATAAATCGTGGCTCACAAGGGTAGGTGTATTAGATATAATAAATGGTTACACAGATATTGAAAAGTTCATCGACCAACTATCTAATGCAAATGAAGATGTACTCGCTATTAGAAATGCTAGTAAAGACTGGAGAAGTAATAGTAAAATACGTGTTGGTGAATCAGCTACTTTATATAGACTTCTCAGATTTGCTGCTTGGAAAATGGATTTAAATAAAACATTTATAATAAAAGGTAGCTTAAAAAAAAGACATATAACAAACAACCCGGAAATAATTAAACTTAAACAGAAAGATCTACTTAAATTAGATAATGAAACCACCCAATGGGCGACTGCTTCGGTTATATGTGGTGATTTAGAAAGGTTACCTAACCCACCATTAAAGCTTAAAGAAACATATGAGGCAGTAGATCATTGGAATTTAAAAAGGGGTCAGGGTTTGTGTTGGGATGTTAAATATGATGTAACGATTGAAAGACAAGCTCATACTTTTCTTATGTTACTTAAAAATAAACCCGTTGATTATACTCCTTTGTGTTCTGATGATTACTGTTTTGCAAGAGTGTTTGATTTTATAAATAAAGAAAGCGGGGCTAAGTTCTGGCCCAGTTTAATTGGACACGAAACTAACCGTATTGAAGAAATGGAAATAGCTATAAAAGAAGCAGAAAGTACTCTTCACATCACATCAGAAGATCACCGGGTGATACAAGCTCTATCAATGTGGGGTGTATTAAAAAACAAAAATCTTATCTTTAAACATAAAAAAGCTGTGAACAAATCATGGCCACTTTTTTGGGATTTTTTAGAGTATGCAAAAAAAGAATCAAAAAATGAAAACATTTTAAATGATACCGTAGTTAACAAAACTCATAAAGACATCTTGGGTATGATTTCTCAAGAAGTAAAAAAAGAGAATGATACTATTTCATTAATACCCTCTGAAAATATAATGAGTAAATTGGCAACTAGTGCATATACACTTAACAGTAATAACCGTTATATTATAAAATCTAAAATAGGCTCAAGATATTTCATGCCAGGTAGAGAAAATTTGGGTAATTTAATATCTATTCTTGAGAAAAAATTGTGTCAGGCATATAATGTTGAGTTTTGTATAACAAAAGGTCTTTCTGGTATTCACAATATGGATATAGTAATGTCAGCTATTAATAAAATTTCTAATAAAATTATTATTATAGATACTTTGAGTGGTGGGCATAGTAAAACTAAAGGTATTGCAATAAAAAATGGTTTCCAGGTTGAAACGATAAAAATAGACTTTGATACTTGGGATTTAGATTATAAAATTTTAGATAAGCTAATTAAAAAGTGGGAAAAAGAAAGTGTTTTTATTTATATAGACCACACAGTATCAGTTAACCCATTAGATATGCACAAGCTTGTAAAGAAAGTTCCCTCTAAGTGGATCATTTATTATGATATCTCCCATTTACAACTGTTTTACTTTACTCAAATTTTTAAATTTCCTAGGGGAAAAAACTTCTTTTTTGGTGGAAGTACACATAAAACATTTCCTGGCCCACAAAAGTCTATAGTATTATTAAATAATAGATCATTATATGAGTTAGTTGATTCTGAATTCGTAAAAAACACCTCTAGTGTACATACCGGCAGTTTATTAGCTCTACTTATAACTGTAATTGAGATGGAGAAGTTTGGTAAAAAATATGCAGAAGATATATTACTAAAAACAAGAAAGCTCGCTAAATTACTGAGTAGAGAGCTTGATGTGATTGGTCCGAAACCCACTCTAACAAACACTCACCAAATCTGTATTGATGTTCCTAATATAGTTGAAATTACTCAACGTCTAGCATCTGTTGGTATTATTACTATGCCCATGAGAACCCCCTCAAAAAATAAAAGCGGTCTTAGGCTTGGTATACAAGAATTATGCAGACTGGGGTTAAAAGATAAACATTTAGAAACGATATCTAAGGCTATAATTACTTGTGTAAAATATGAAGACTTTGAAAGTCAAAAAAGAAACATTTACAGATTAGCTAAAAAGCTAAATAATATAAAATATACATTTCCTAATAAAAAATACTTCTAATTTTATTTCCATGCACATCAGCTAGTTATGTGGGGGAAAATGGTTTGACAAAAGGGTAAAATAATGATTCAATAGAGATAAGAGGATTTGTTGGGAATACTACGTAAATTTCCAACCTCAATCCCCTGAATTCCTTAAAAATTTTATAACACTAAACCCTAACTATCATGAAAAAGTTAACTATTTTTTTGTTAACCTCTATCATGATGATAGGGGTAACTTTTGGACAATTTAACACCTACCACTTCGAAGGAGTGGAGGCGTTCTCTTTTGACTGGGAAAATGGTGAAGAAGCCACCACTTCCAATTCGTTCTTCGAGATCGATGAGGAGAAATTTGGCTACAGCCACCTGAATATCCAGAAAGAAGACGGCAGAACGTTCTTGGTGAATTCCAAGAATGATGTGGCCGAGTACTTCAACTACACCTTAGCCGACAGGCCGGTGGATGTAGTAACCGTAAATAGCGGTGTGATATTCGTATCCACCAAAAACGGAATCTACAACCTGGAAACAGGGGAAATGCTCTCTGGTATCGAAGGTTTCATCACTGGAACCAATGGTAATATCAGGATGGATTACGACCCCGTGCTCAACCGCTTGTATTTCGCAGGTGGAAAAGTAGAAGGGTTCGGCTTCAGAGACTTTGAAAGTGGTATAACCACTTTTTACGGTTATCTGGATGAATTTCCTGACTATGCTGTCAACGATATCGAAGTAGTGGATGGTGATGTATACATCGGAGCTGGTGAGCTTTGGGTGTATAACGTCATATCTGAAGACTTCGGACTGATCGAAGGTGTGCCGAGCTTCCTTTCAGTAGGAGGTATCGATGAACTCCCGGACGGATCTATATTTGTAGGTGGTGCTGACCTAAGCAACCAGAACACACTGGTATGGATCAAGAATGGAACATACCAGAACGAGTACGCTTTATCTGGCATCCCTTTCTTCTACAATGGTGAATACTTCCTTAGTGGAAGTGCCGGACCTGCAGACGACGGGTATTTCCATTACTTTGATCCTGTAACTGGTATCACGTCATCTGTGGTGGCTAGTGGAGTGGATATGCAAAACAACATCCAAGTAACTTTAGTTGATGGAGAGTTTTGGTTTTATTCACAATACGGAATAGCTACAAACATTGTAGGTGTAATGGGCTACTATGGTTATCCTGTGGCCAGACTGACCGATGACGAGATCGTGGGTATCCATGATACACAGATACTGTCATTTACTATCTACCCCAACCCCACCACTGAGTGGGTGAAGGTAGAAGGGCTCCCTGCCGGGACTCCTTTGTGGATGACAGATGCCATTGGTCGTAGCATAGAGGTTACCCTCATCGCTGCCAACACCATCGATGTGAGTCGACTCCAATCAGGAATTTACTTCCTCAATGGAAAAAAACTCATAATCCAAAAGTAACGTTTTTACAGATCCTGACTGAAAAGTCAGGATCTTTTTCGTTTCTACACTAGTATATATACTTATCAAATATTAAATCCCGACTTGAGTCGGGATTTAATTCAACAATAAACGTGAAATCTATAGACAAAGGTTGTTGTTCTGAGCCGCTACACCACCATAGTGAGTGCTAGAGTTTTTACCTGTGACATCTGTGACGTCTAGGTCTATACCCCAGCTATATAGTGGATAGTTCTTGTCTACTACTAGAGTAATACTAGAAGAAGTGGTGCCTCCTGATATGGTAGCATCTCCTACGAGAGAGTGCCAAGAATATGTATATGGAGGAGCCCCTGCACCACCTATGGTAGCAGAAAGTGATATGGTCTCACTACAAGTACCACTAGATATAGTGCTCTTTGTGATGGTAATAGGGAGACTCTGGCTACATATGACCACCTTGCCATCTGCGTCTGCACAAAGCGGCGCTCCGTATAGTATGTCTGGATTTTCAGCTGAAGAAAGTGAGTTTATTTTAATTGAGTTACTATTAGGAAAATCTATATGTAAAGCCTCAGTTGGAGATGACTCTGCAATTCCAATCTTTCCACCCACGAAAACAGAAGCATCTTCATTGTAAGGAATAGTACCCACAAAAGCAGATCCTTCTTCTAAAATGGATGACCCTTCAACATAGGTGCCTTTCGTAAATGATATACCCCCGGCGTCAAACTTATAGTTTACCAAGTCAGCAAGAGCTGGGTCTGCATATCCTACAGCCACAGAACCTTGTCTGGTCTGGTCTGGTGAAAGTCTGTTCACTGGTGTAGCGACATTGTTTAGTGGTGGCGCACCGTCAGCGTTGGTCCATGTAGCATCTGCTCTATCCATACGAGCCATACCTATAGCTAGTACTAGAGCAAGACTTATTATTCCTATTGTACGATAAATTTTTTTCATAACACTAATCACATATACTTGTATCTGGTCCACCGTCTGCGGCTTCTACATAATCTTGAGACAATACCCAAAATGGTCCGATAGAAGCACTCTCTGTGCTACCCCCAGAGCTGACTGAAAGGTTGATACTGTATGTAGTACTTAGGTTGTCAGCTGTATTTCTATACACTTTTATTTTTGGAGCAGAACTGCTGTATGGTGCAGATGTAGTCACTACCGGTGCACCACCAGCCTCACCTGCTACATATGTCACTGTCCATGTGTATGTATAGCTCCCTGTTCCACCTGTAGCGTACACAGTAGGGAAATGATTGAGATATTCGCATTCTTGAACCGCTGAACCATAAGAGAGATTGGCAGAAAGACTGGCTCCACCTTCTTCACAAAGACTCAATACTCCACTAGAGCTGACACATATCTCTACTGGGTTTTCTTCACCGTGAGCAAGTCCTGCTAGTCTAAGAGACCCTCCATCACTAGCAATATGTAGACCTTGTTCTGGACTATCAGTACCCACTCCTATCTTCCCTCCTACAAGAAGTTTAGAAGAAGGCTGATAAGGAAGTACTCCTACAAATACTCCGTCTGTAGTAAGTACATCAGATGTGCTTCTAAGCCCTCTTGAGACAGTGGCTCCGTTTACATCTAGTCTATAAGTATCTAAGTCGTAGTCAGACACTCCTGGTATACAACCTAGAGCTAGCCCTCCGCTTTTAGTACCACTAGCTGTATCTTTATTGAAAATATCTTTTATCTGTCCACCTGGAAAACCCGCTACAGGCTCTGCCCAAGGAGAGTCTACATAGCAGCTACCTAAATATACATCATCAGCATCTGCCAGGTCAGTGTCTGCTGTACCTACTTCTTCTACTGGAGGACCTGGATCTATATCTTCTTCACCTACAATATCAGCACTGGCTTGTCCGAGACCTATCACCAAAAGCAGTGCAAGGAAAAATATTTTTAGTGTATTAAAATCTTTTTTCATACTAACACTCAGTATCATAAGTTACTAATCCTGTTACTGTACCTGTGTATGTATCACTTCTAGTGTATCCGTTGTCATCTGTCACTGAGACTGATACTGAGTAGTTGGTTATAGGAAAAGTATCTCTCTCTACTCGCACTATGACAGAAGAAGCAGAACTAGTACCTATGATAGAGTTGCCACTCGTATCACCAGTAAGAGTCCATGAGTATGTAAATGGTGACTTCCCTGAGGTGTTTGGATAAGCTGCTATTATGGCGTCATAGTTACAGTTGTTGGCTGGCTGTGCGTCGTAGCTGTTTACAAACTCTGCACTTACTTCAAAAAGGTTTTGGCAAAGGTTGAATACCCCATCTTCGTCAGCGCAAAGTCTAGCAGGATACACTGTACCAGGAGCTTGGTTGGCTGAAGCAAACTTTTCTATCTTAGCTGTGCCATCTATGTCAACACTAGCTTGTGCTGCTAGTGAGTAACCATTTTTAAGTGATCCATTTAAAATCAAGTTCGAGTCTGGTGAAGTAAAAGCAGAGTCTACCCAACCAACATCCAAAGTACTAAATTCATCTGTCCCTTGTATTATAATATTTCCCTCATTAGCAAGGCCAGATGTCTTCAGGCTCCCACACACTTCAAGCGTACCTTCTCCTCCAGGACATGTTCCGTTACCCACACGAAGACCTCCTTGTTTTACTTGGTTGGTAGTAGTGGTATTTATCGGAGCTGGAGTATTGCCTAGTGGCGGATTGTCTGAAGGTTGATTCCAAGCAGCACTAGCAAGCCCAGCAAACCCAACTATCACTAGAGCTAGGAGAAATGTTTTTATCAAGTTTTGATCATTTTTTCTCATCATTTGTATTATACACTATCTTTCTATAATAATAGGTGGCACCCCTCTACACTCTGGTGAAGTAGATTCTGCAGTACAAAGCACAGGACATTCTTCTGTTTCTGGATCACAAGGTTCTTCTCCTACTCCCACGTACGCATATGCAGCTATATCTGACCCTCCATAAAGTGGAGTACATCTTAGGGTAAATGTAGTAGAAGCTGTCACTGAAACGTTTTCACTACCATCACCATCTTCACAGTCCACCGGACCAAATGATGATGAAGGTAAGGACAAAGCTTCTCCTCCTGTAGTGTTAGAAGTAGTCCAAGAAAGATTTACTGTTCCACCAGGATAAGCAAGTGTAGTAGGACTAGCAGTAAGAGTCAGAGTAGCTTCTGCATCACATTCTTCTCCGTTTGGATCGTTTGGATTGGAGTCTACACACTCTCCATCTACTACTACTGGTGCGTTGATAGCTGCACTACATGAAGAAGATGTTCCGTCAGTACTTGTTACATTTACTGTATAGACTGTTTCTGGTGCTGTGAAAGCAAGGTTGTTTGCACTACCGTTGACCGCGACTGCTCCTCCCCATGAGGCTGTAGCTGAAGTAGCGTTGGTAGATGTCCAAGCTATGTCTACTTGTCCGTCTTCTAATGTTGCTGAAGTGATGTTACATGAAGGAGTAAGTGTACCTCTAGCTACTACTGTTTCTGCAGTGTCTACTGCTCCGCCGACTGCTTGAGTACATTGGATTCTAAATATTGTAGGGTTGGTACCGACGTATACGTTAGGCAATGAAGCTGAAGGTGTAGTCGCATTTATAGCTGCACGAGGTCCGTCAAATCCTGAAGGTGGTGTAGAAGGAGGAATAGTGGTACCTGTACATGAAAGATAGTTTGTTCCTGAAGGAGTAAACCATGTCAAAGTAGTTTTATATCCTCCAGTAGAAAATACAGGTGAAGGAGTAGCTTGAAGTACAAGTCTTGTTCCTGCATTACATTCTAGAGCTACTGTGACAGAAGATGAGTAAGGGTTTCCATCAGCTCCAGTACAGTTGAGAGTATAGGTGGTAGGATTGGCACTCGGTGTGACTGTGGTAGATCCTGAAGGTATAGTCACTGATTCTCCTGTAATAATAGCGTCTGAAGAAGAAAGTGAACAAGAAGCCATGTCTTGTGTAGACCATGAAAGAGTAACTGGTTCAGTACATGTAGAAGCAGATGAAGAAGTAAGGTTCACTTGTGGTTGGTCCATATCTACTACTACAGAATAAGTAGGACCTGAAAACTTAGTCCATCCTACTACTTCATCTCCCCAAGCATAACCTGAAAATTGCCCTGCTCCGTAAAGATCAGGTACAGAAACGCCATAAGATGATCCTCCAAATATTCCAGAACATCCAAATATTCCACTGTTGTCACATGAAAGTGATATCCATCCGTCCCAATCATCACCGTGAGCCAGCACTCTAGCCCATCCTGTAATATCACCAGAAGCCAGATCTACTTTAGGAGTACATGTTCCTTCTGGACAACCTCCTTCGTTGAAAGATATCCATCCTACTTCACTACTCCAAGCATATCCACTCATGTTACCTGTAAGAGGGTCTACGTTTACTCCGTAGTTTGATCCATCATAAGGAATGTCTACTGCTACAGCTTTTTTGGTGGAAAAAACATTGGAAGCTATCTTGAAAAGATTGAACTTAGCTACTTTGTCTACAAAAGAAATATTTTTAGGATTTTCATAGTAGGCAGCAAGCTCTCTATAGTCTTGGTATGTAGGACCGAAAGTTATATCTTCTCCTACACCTCCATCTTCTGTATCTGCTGTCAGACATGCATCGTTGTCTGTACAGTTGAAAGATATATAACCAATATTTTTAGACCAAGCTAGACCAGACACGTTGTCGCCAGAATCGGCAAAAGCCTTTCCAGTAAAAGCAAAGGCTACAAAGAGTATTAAGGCAACTAATTTAATTTTATTAAGCATATTTAACATACTATTGTAAAAATCTCGATACCATATCTATTTGTTCGGCACTGGCTTCAATACCGTTGTCTTTTGCAAATTCAGCGTTGATAGCAGCTTCTTTCTCAGGATCAACTTCACTAGAAGCTACTGCTTGGCGACTCTTTAAGAATTCGTATATTTCTGTTTTTTGTTCTAAAGTAAGTCCTTCTTGTGTGGTCTTTTTACTTTCAAGTATAAGCACTAAGAAAATAACAATAGCTGCTACTATAAGTGAAACAAAAAACATAACTCTAGCAGGAGACATTTTGTTGTTTCCTCCAGGTGTGATTATAGGTGCATCATAATGCGTTGGCTCCATTGATTGAACACTGTCCATATAAAAAATTATATCACTTTTAATGTTCACAGCACAAGACATGTACTGCATAAATATGTACTATCTGTAGTTTAATCTTTCGACAACTGTCTGCATCGTCTCTGGGTTGTCTGTTATCAATATGTGCGCTTGATCCAAAAGAGAGTAAAGAAAGATTATATTACCTTCTCTATCTATAACTATACGCGCATCTCTGTTGGCTATGAGTCTGTCTCCAAATATAGGATTACCCAGAGAGTTGCCTTGTGCGTCTTTTGTAGGAAGTCCGAAAAATGGAGCAAACTCTTGGTACATAGTTGCTTCCCATTTGAGCATGGCTGAGAAAGAAGTATCGAAGTTGGTAGTAGCAAATAAGAAAAATCTTTCTGGAGCGTCTTCATGATAAACACCAACATCAAATATAGGAGACAATACTCTTTTAAACTGAGCTGAAACTTCAGAGTTTATGGATTCTAAAAACTCTACAGAACTGGCCTGTATATCTGTCTGTTCATAAACTATAGGATAAAGAGTGAGAGCCCCACGCACAGAACCTTCCTCTTGAAAAACAGATTCTATAAGACCATATACTTGGTCTTTCTGTAGACTCGGTACATAAATATCTTTTACTTCATCAGCAAGTAAAATGTTGAACCTACTGGGCGCTTCGTAGTTGTCTGGGATTTTTGCTTCTTGGTTGTTCTTAGCTAAGATAAACACGACGAGTCCTACAGTCACCACCAGCACAAAAAAAGTAGCTACTATATAAGCAACATTTCTTTTAGAAGAGGGGTTGAAATTTTCATATTCTTCTCTTCTCTTTTCTTCTTCAGCCATAGCTATCTTGAGCACAGAACCTTGTTTATCTTTCACTGCTCTAGCCATATCGTCGGCGTATGTGTGTATAGTTTTTAGAGAAGAGTGAAACTGATTAGAAACACCAGGAGCTTCTTGTGGTCCTTCACCCATATTTTGCGATATGTTGTTTAGATCTTCTCTATACTTATCTTCCATATTATATACTTATTATAGTACATTTTGTTTTTTAAATATATTTAAAAAACAGATTTAAGCTTTTGCTTCTGGTTTTTTTATGAAGTCAGGATCTGCTGATTTGATAGAAAGTGATATTCTGTCTCTTTCTTTATCTACATCCAACACTTGCACAGGTACTTCCATACCTTCTTTTAGTACGTCAGATATTTTTTCTACTCTAAATGGAGCTATTTCGGATATATGCACAAACCCATCTTTATATTTTGAAATTTGCACAATAGCCCCTGCTTCTATTATCTTTACCACTTTACCTTGAGCCATATCTCCTTTCTTCCATTCTTTGACTATTTCTTGGACCATTTCTATAGCTTTAGCTGCACTACCATCTTTACCAGTAGCAAAAACACTTCCATCATCTTCTATAGTAAGGTCCGCACCGCTGACTTCCATAATCTCTTTTATAGTCTTACCACCAGAACCTATAACTTGTCCTATTTTTTCTTCTGGTATCTTGGTGCTCTTTATTTCTGGAGCGTGAGCAGATATTTGAGCTCTTGGTCCAGGTATTTCTTTTTCTATTACATCCAATATATGCAAACGAGCATCTTTTGCTTTTTGCATAGCTTCTTTCAATATCTGTACTGAAACGCCAGTGAGTTTGATATCTAGTTGTATAGCTGTCACACCTCTTCTGGTACCTGCTACTTTAAAGTCCATGTCTCCGTGATGATCTTCTGGACCTTGGATATCTGTAAGTATGCGATAGTTTGTTTTGTCTCTTTCATCCACCATCACTCCCATAGCAATACCAGCTACTGGAGCAGTGATAGGAACACCTCCGTCCATAAGAGCTATAGAAGACCCACAGATAGATGCTTGTGAAGTAGACCCGTTGGACGCTACTGCTTCTGACACTAGTCTTATAGTGTAAGGAAAAACTTCTTTTGAAGGTATCACTGGAACAAGTGCTTTCTCTGCTAAGAAGCCGTGCCCCATCTCTCTTCTGTTTAGTCCACCGAGTCTTCCTGTCTCTCCTACAGAATATGGAGGGAAGTTGTAGTGATGCATAAATCTTCTTTTATATTGTGCTTCCATACCGTCCACTTCATGCTTTTCATCTGGGCCGTCTAAAGTAAGCACAGAAAGAACGTGAGTCTCCCCTCTATAAAATATTCCTGTACCATGTAGGTATTCTGACACTCCTCCTGCTTTGGCAAAAATATTTCTCACCTCATCAAAACCTCTACCATCTACACGAGAGTTTTTTTCTATAGCGCCACGATGTACTAGTTCGTCTATGATCTCATTTACATAGTCTTTGTATTCTACTCTTTCTTCATCATCTTCTACATCTGCATCAAGTATTTCACTCCATTTGTCTTCAGCTTCGTGAATATAACTCTTACTATCTTTTCCAAAAAGACCTTTATCTAAAATAGGAACGATTTCTTTATCAAACTTTTCTTTCAGCGCAGATGTCACTTCTCTTTTTTCAAAAACTTGTTTCTCTTTACCTATTTCTTTCGCGATACTCTTTTGCCAGTCTTCTATATTTTTTATTTCTTGCATTGCTTCCTCTAGAGCACCAGAAACTTCGTCTTCGGAAAATTCGTAGACACAAGCTTCTATCATAGTCACCTCTCCTGCTCTACCACATACAGTAAGATCAAAGTCGTACACACCTTCTTCGTTTTGTGGTGCATAGTGGTCTACTTTTATATCTTGATCCCCTTTTACTCTAGTCATAGCTACGGCACCTACCGGTCCACCAAATGGAATATCAGAAACACAAAGCGCTAGCGACGCTGCGTTGACTGCAACTATTTTAGGATCAGCTTTTCCCAATGCTATAACTGTAGCGATAACTTGTACTGGGTTTTTTATATGATGAGGAAAAAGTGGACGAAGTGTACGATCGATAACGCGACCAGCAAGTATAGCTTGGTCTGATGGTCTTCCTTCTCTTTTTGTATATTGTCCACCAAGTATTTTTCCTGCAGCATAATATTTTTCCATATACTCTACTGTAAGATTGAAATACCCAGGGTTGCCTCTACCGCTTTTACCGATAACAGCAGTAGCCAGTACCACAGTACCTTCTCTTTCCAACAAAACAGAGCCGTTGGCTTGTTCTGCCAAATCAGAAAAAGTGGCTTTATATTCACCTCCTTTAAGATTTAATTTATATTCTTTTGTATTCATAGAAATTTGGGTTTGCCCCAAGACTCTAGCTCTCTATCCTTTTGGATACAAACCTAAGTGTCTAGGGACAAATTATTTAATAATATATCGATATTATCACAAAAGATCTATTTTTCAAGTAAAAAAGACACCGCTAGGCGGTGTCTTTTAAAGGAAAATATTTAGTTATCGTCGTCGTCATCACCTCCACCGTGACCCGAATTGTCGTCGTCTTCATCTTCATCTTCACCACCACTACCGTGACCCGAATTGTCGTCGTCCAGCTCTTCTTCATCTTCTTCGTCATCTTCATTATTTATGTTCCCATGGCCAGAATTATCGTCATCTAATTCTTCCTCACTATCATCTTGGTCGTCAGAATCATGTTCTTCATCTTCAGAATCGTCAGAAAATGACTTCCCTGGGTTGTTGTCGTCTATCCTATCATCATCGTTACCATGCCCTTTGTTATCATCTTCATCGCCATCATCCTCGTCGTCATCTTCCGATTTATCTTTTATACGGATTTCTCCATCTTTGAATCTTATATCTATATTGTCTGTTTTTATTCTAAAATCGTCATCTTTTATATCTATTTTTGTACCGTCGGTATATTTTATATCTATTCTCTCTATTTCTTCATCATCCACATAGTACAACAAGAGGTCAGCTAGTAAAGACTTTAATTCATCACTTTGTGCTTTATCAGATAAAGATTCTATTGCTTCTACGGTATCATCAAAACTTTCTTTAGAGACACCATCTTCTATAGTAGATACATTACCTTTATCTTTCGGTCTACTTGCTCTATCCTCTGTTTCAACAACCATTATTTTCCTAAGCGACTCTATATCTATAAAATAATTTTCAGACACCTCAGACAGAACCTCTTCTGGGTCTGTAGAACTAGACATGAAGTAATACTTCACATCATCAACTTCTATTTTTGCTACAGTTATATCTGTAAATATATCTATTTCAAAAGCAGTTAGGTTTCCAGATGATAAGTCTATTGATGTATTTTCTGATTTTGATGTATCATCACTAGAATCGTCTTGTAAAACTTCCTGTAATTCTTCTACTCTTTCTTCAGCAAACTTAACTCTCAATTTTTCTTTTGTATTCTCTCCAGCCAAAAAGTAACGAACTTCTTCTATACTTTTATCTACTTTATATAATGCATCTCCTGGTTTTGCTTCATTAGAAGCTACAGCAGTACCGCCAAGACCTAATAATACTGCTAAAAATATTGCTATTGTTCCCATACGTATACTAAATACTCTTATAATACTAGGAGTTCCGACTTTTTTGACTCCGTTTTTTTCTAATAAAACCTTGTTCCAAATTTGGTTTCTTTTTAATTCAGAAATTTTTTGAATTTTTACGTTATTTAATTTTTTTTCAATACTATTCATAGTTTAACATCTTCCCTCTTATTTTTTTTACAGCTCTGTTGTGTAAAACTCTTGCATTACCTTCAGATATATTCATAACAAAAGATATAGAATCAAAATCTAAGTCTAAAAAATATCTTAATTCTATTATTTCTTTATATCTTTTACTTAAAGAACTCACGCACTTTAGTAAATCTTCATGACTATCAAGATTAATATCTTCTTCTAAAGAATAAGTTTTGGATAAATCAGAGTATTGTACAAAAAATTTCCTATATTTATATATTTTTCTTTTAACAATAGTAAATACATAGCCGTAAAAATGTGCTTTGGATATATATATAAAATCAGACATGTTATTCCATAAACTCACAAAAACTTCCTGACAGATATCATCTGCATCATTTTCATTCTTCACTCTGACTTTTATATATTTGTATACTTTATCAAAAAGCGCATCATAAAGAATTTTAAAGTTTTCATTTGAGTTTTGATCCTTACACTTTTTTACAATTTCATGTATCTCCATCTTTACTTATTATATACATATATATAATAAAAAAGTTACATATTTACATATTTATTTTTTATGGTATATTGAAAGAAAAAATCATGAAAGTACTGTACACAGACCAAACCTTCCTTACTACGGAAGGAGAACTGAGGTACGACGTACTTCAGGATAGTAAAGATAAAAACCTTGTCAGTATAGGGGTAAAAGGGCTTATTAAAAAAAGCTCTGATCCTATATCGGGTATCTTTGAAAGCGATTTCGAAGAGGTCAAAACTGTAAGTAAGGAATTCGCCAAAAAATTCTTTGATAGAAAAAAATTCACTATTATTGAAAAAAGTGGCGGATATCTGATTAGTTTCACCGGAAAATTACTTGAAGAAGATGAAAATACTCAAAAAAATATTAGAGGACATTAATATGAGCCAAATGAGATCATTTGAAAGACAAAGCTTTGCAGATGGATTCGGATTCAGTATCCAAAAAATGGGCACGGAATCAATAATCTGCCTCCCCTACTATCATTATAGAAGCCTTAAAGAAGGGGAGATCCTGGATTATTTCCTGGCAGAGCTTGAGCTTCATGGAGTCAACACAGATACTTGGCTCAAGGAAAATCTTGACACTAGTCTTGATCTTATGGGTTTTAACCTTTATGCAGAAAAAATTGAAAAACCCGATTTTTACCCAGGTCAGCCAGTGATCTTCATCAGAAGAAGAGATTGGGGTATATCCTGGGATTACGACCAACAATTCAGTCGTTCGTTCGATGAATGATCGACAGATTATAAAGGCATCGCTTCCGCGATGCTTTTTTTATTTTTTAGCTATTTTCTTTACTGGTCTTTTTGCTCTAGTATTTCTTCTTGGCTTTCTATAACCTATCAAGTACTTTTCTGGTTTATCAGCCAGGTCGTAAAAAGCGTCTACCACTTCCTTGAGCTTTAGCCCTGTACTTCTTCCAAAAGAAGCCACTTCTACTCTGACCATCATTTGTTCTTGTAAGTATTCTACCAATGGGACAAAATCACTGTCACCAGATAGTATCACTACAGTATCTAGTCTAGGAGCCATCTTCACTACATCCACAGCAAGACCCACATCCCAGTCTGCCTTTTTACTTCCATCAGCAAAAACCATAAGCTCTTTGCTTTTTAGTTCTATACCTTTAGATGTAAGCGCGCTTAGGAATTGTTTTTCGTCCCCACGTTCTGTCTCTATGACATAAGCTATGGCTTTGACGAGTTGTCTTTGTCCGACTACATCAGATATTATCTGTGAAAAATTCACTTTATGACCAAACACGCTTCTGGCGCTATGGTAAAGATTTTGTGTGTCTATAAATACGGCTATTCTTTGTGCTTTTTCGTTTATCATATTTTCTATTATACTCTATTTATTATATCTAGGATAAAAAACATCCCCTTTCGGGGCTGTTTTTATTTACTATTCTTTTGAGCAAACTTTTCGTGCTTTCTTCTAGCAGCAACAAGTTTTAGAAGTCCTCTTTTAGAACTAATATCTTTCTTGTGCTTCTTAAGATGGTCAGCAAGCTCGTCTATTCTTTTGTTTAGGAGAGCTACTTGCACTGAAGAAGAACCGGTATCTTTCTCGTGTTTTCCGGTTTTCTTGATTATTGATTGCTTTTGCTTTGTTGTTAACATGTGCCTATGTATATCATATTTTGAGCTTTTTGGCAAGGTCATATCTATACCCTAATAGTCTTTAGTGCTACAATATTTACAATGTCGCAAAACGAAATCCAAAGATATAAAAGAGAGTTTCTAGAGCATGTAGAGATAGAAAAAGGCAACAGTCTAAAGACTGTCGAGAACTACGATAGATATTTAGAAAGGTTCTTCGAATTTGCAAAAATTTCTAAGCCTGGAGATATCACAGAAGACAAGATCCGCGAATACAGACTGCACCTAAACAGACAGCCGGGCATAAAAGTCCGAGGGCAATCTCAAGCAACACTAAAGAAAAATACTCAAAATTATCACCTTATAGCTCTCAGAGCTTTTTTAAAATACTTGATGCGACGTGGTCAAAAGTCTTTGTCGCCAGAAAAAATAGAACTCGCAAAAACAAAAGAAAGACATCTAGATCTGGTGTCTGAAACAGAACTGTCGAGACTTCTATCAGCTCCAAAAGGTGCAGATGAAAAATCACTTCGAGACAGAGCTTTGCTCGAATTATTTTTTTCTACTGGACTTCGTTTATCCGAACTTTGTTCACTCAACAAAGATCTCGATCTTTCTAAAGATGAATTTTCTATCCGCGGTAAAGGAGAAAAAGTACGTGTAGTTTTTCTTAGCGATAGCGCAAGAAGTGCTATCAAAGAATATCTAAAAGCAAGAAAAGATTTCTTGGAACCTCTTTTTGTCCAAGTATCTTTCAACAAAAAAGGAGATGGCAGGCTCACCCCGAGATCTATAGAACGTATTGTAAAACACTATGCTATAGCTGCTGGTATCTCAAAAAAAGTCACCCCTCACGTGCTAAGACACAGTTTTGCCACAGACCTTCTTTCCAACGGTGCAGATATAAGAAGTGTACAGATGATGCTCGGTCACGCCAACATAGCAACCACACAAATATATACACACGTTACCAATAAACAACTAAAAGAAGTTCACAAAAAGTTTCATAGTAAAAAATAAATCAGTAATAAATCAGTGTTATAATAAAAATATGGAAACACTAGACCCAAATCTAAAACCAAGAACAAAGCCTGAGGATGAATCGGTGGCCTCACCTAGACTCCAAGACTTCACTCCTCCTGGTATGTATGAATCTAAAAAAATAAAATGGGAAGGGCTGCATGATTACACAAACATCACCAGACTTTTGGAAATGGAAATAAAAGAACAGGTGCAACAAAACAGCACTAACGAAGATACGATAATGGAAAACCTAAAAAATATCTTGCCTCTACCAAAAGTGGAAGAGTTTCTCCAGGATAGAAAACAAATAGGATACAAGTCATTGGTAGAAAGTCTAGAAAAAGACTTGAAAGCAAGACCAGAAGAAATAAAAGAGGTGAACGCTCTAATAGAAGAAATAAATAAAACCAAAGACCTCACTACTTTGGAGATGTCTTTGCGAAAACTAAAATCATATTTTTAAATAAAAAATACCCATCTGCAATCACAAATGAGTATTAAAATCTTTTACTTAGGAAGTAAGCCACGGTAGCTGCTCCAGCAAAGATGATCATCTCTCCTATCACAAGGAGCTCTTCTCTCGGATAAACTATCCAAGAAATGATCCCTAGCACAGAGAGTGCAAGCTTGGTAGGCCACCAAGACCATGAGAACCGCACGTGTCTTTCGTCTACTGGTTCCCATAGATAGATGGTCAAATACAAACCAGCCCCCACAAGAAATCCAGCACCATTGGCAAAGTTCTCACTAATGACAAATTCTTTAAACTCGAGCCATCCTTCCTGCACCATAAGTACATATAAGAGCTTAACAGCGAAGTAGAATATCTCAAAAGAAAAAATAAAATTCACAATACTTCTGGGTTCCACATATCGCAGAGACCCAAAAAAACTTTTCAGCTTTTTCATAGTTTCTGTTTTTTGTGTGAAACGGATTTTCTTTTAGCATACATTTTTGAAATAGTTCGTGCAACAAGCTACCTATTTGATATAATTATTCCATGTCATACGACTCACAAAAAAAGAACTTCGAGCAAGCCTATCAAACAGGTACTGACCTATGGAGTACTATATATAAGAATATCCCAAAGGTTGTGAAACAGTTTGCTGAAACCGGTGAAACGAAAGATATCATCCTAGACATCGGTGCGGGGAGAGGAAGACTAGCTAGGACTTTGGCAGAATACGGCTTTCGTGTGATAGGTCTTGATATCGTGAAACAAATAGTAGATAAAAATAACGATGAAGTAAAACTCGAAGGTCTCGCAAGAGAAATAAAGTTTATGGAAGGAAGTGTCTTGGACATACCTTTCACCGACGAAGGTTTTGCTGGGGCTGTAGATATAGGAACAATGCAACACATACTAAAAGAAGATTTTGGTAAATATGCAAAAGAAGTATCTAGAGTCATAAGAAAAGATGGTTATTTTCTTTTGGTGGTACTCAGTAAAGAAAATTCCAACTACCTTTCATGGAACCCAAAACAAGGTACCAATAGCGACTTTGAATACTCTGGTACTCATTATCATTTTTTCACACAAGATGAGATAGAAGAAATATTTAGTCCGTACTTTCATATACAACTAATAAAAGTAGAATACTTAGAAGAAAGAAAAAACGAAGCACACGTAGTAGCTTTGATGAAAAGAAGATGAGAATAATAAGCTGGAATACAAACGGACTACGAGCCACTATCAAAAGTGAGACCTTCTGGCCACTTTTTAAAAAATACAAAGCAGACATAGTAGCTTTCCAAGAAACAAAATCTGAAAGAGATCAAATACCAGAAGAGTACTTAGCTTTTTCTGGTTTTGAAAGTGTCTTTGAAAGTGCGAAGACTCGCAAAGGATATTCTGGTGTAGCAATATATAGCAATAAAAGATCAAAAACAAAAAAAGTTCCTGGTGCTTTAGGTAAAGACATGGAAGGAAGGATGCTCCTACAAGAATATGAAAAATTTTTCTTTATCAACTGCTACTTCCCCAACGGTGGAGGCGCGCCAGAGAGACTAGAATACAAACTCGACTTTTATGATGAGATGCTAAAGCTCATAAAGAAACTAGAAAAAGAAAAACCAGTCATATTGTGTGGTGACGTAAATGTAGCTCATGAAGAGATAGATATAGCCCGACCAAAAGAAAACGAAAAACACGTCGGCTTCTTACCAGAAGAACGTGCTTGGATGGATGAAGTGTTGCGTGCTGGTTTTGTAGATGTGTTTCGTCACATGTATCCAAACAAAATAGAATACACTTGGTGGGATCAAAAAACTCGAGCAAGAGATCGCAACATAGGTTGGAGAATAGATTATTTTTTGATATCACCAAAACTTATAAAAAAAGTAAAAAATATTTCTCAGCTCACCGAATACTTAGGTAGTGACCACTGTCCTGTGGTACTCGATATAGAAATATAAAATCCCCTTCCGCGAGGAAGGGGTGAGTGCATATCCGGATATTTTCAATTGATGAAGTCGGCGACAGCGTTGCAGATGTCTTCCTTCACCTCATACCACCGAACGTGGGGGGTTAAGTTGATGACTGCCCTGTCCTTTCCGTTGAATTCGACCTTGTCTACAATAGAGACTCCTCGACGAGGGCATCTCAGCGCAAACAAGATATTGGACAAATCCTGCTGGACTCTGCTGGCATCATTTGCCGGTTTTCCTTGCTGGATAATAGTCTTGGTTACCAACATAGGTACAAACCTCTGTAAGTTGGTGTTGATAGAAAAATCAACGTAGATGCTGCCTTTATCAGGCTTGCTAGTGAATGTGTTCTTCATAAAAAGCGTTGAATTTGTTTGAAAATTTTATAACATAATATCTAAAATTTGACAAGTTTTGCATTTGGGTATATTTTATAAGTAAATAACTTCAAATTTGTTTTTTTAACCTTTAAACCCTCAAAGATCTATGAGAAAGAGTAAGCGCCCCGACCACAGCACAGCATTTTTTCACACACTGCACCATGCAGAAATCCCTGCAAAACCTCGCAACCCAAAAGTGTCCTTTATAAATGGACACTCTTTAATCCCAAAAAAGGAACGAGATTTTCAATCCCCCGATGAACCTATGGAATTCAAGATTCTTACCAACAAAAAGGCCAGTTGGTTGCACAAAAAATTATGGCCCAAAAGTGTACACGAAAGTGGATACATTTTTGCGAAAAAGAAACTCCACCTTCTGAAATGTTGGGAAGCAAAAGTACCTGAAACCAACCAGATAATCATTGTTACCAAAGACGGTGGCAACCTGGTATTACCTGTAAAGAAAAAGGAGTCAGAAAAAAAAAGACAGGAGGTCTTGGGAATCTAACCCCACCCCGAAGATGTAGCACATCGTATGCGCTGCGCCTTCGGGATTTTTTTATTGTTGCTTAATAAATTATTTATGATATATTGGTCTTGTAAGAGTCGGTCGCAAACCGACTTCTTTTATTAAAATTAAATAATTACAATAGAATATGTTAGATATAAAAGTATTAAATTCTGCCCTACTTCAACTAGAAGAGGAAAGAAAAATCCCAAGAGAAAAGATTCTTGAAGCTATAGAGCAGGCACTCGCTGCGGCTTACAAGAAAGAATACGGAAAGAAAGGTCAGATAGTAAGATGTCATTTCGACCCAGAAACAGGTGAAACAAATTTTGAACAAGTAAAAATAGTAGTCAACCCTGAAGACGTAAGAATAGTAGAAGACGATGAAGAAGACGTAGTAGACACTGATGACGAAAGACCAAAATATAACGAAGAGCATCATATATTTGTAAACGATGCTATGAGAATAAAAGCAGATGCAAAACCAGAAGATGAGATCATCTTCCCTTTGGAAGAAAAGTCAGACTTCGGTCGTATCGCAGCACAAACAGCAAAACAAGTGATCATCCAAAAGATCCGTGAAGCTGAAAGAGAGACAGTCATGGAAGAATTTGGAGAAAGAGAAGGAGAAATAGTATCTGGTTTTGTTCAAAAGATAGAAAGAGGCAACATATATGTAGATGTCGGTAAAGCTAGCGGTATCATACTATATGATGAACAAATAAAATCAGAGAAGTACAAAAGAGGAGATAGAATAAGAGCTTACCTTTATAAAGTAGAAGAAGGTATCAGAGGTGTGTCACTACTACTCTCTCGTACTCATCCAAAATTCCTAGAGGAATTGTTTGCTTCAGAGTCACCAGAAGTAGCTAGCGGAGTAGTAGAAATAAAATCTATAGCACGTGAAGCTGGTTCTAGATCTAAGATAGCTGTATATTCCAACGATCCAAACATAGATCCGATAGGAGCTTGTGTAGGACAAAAAGGACTAAGAGTAGCTACTGTCATGAGTGAATTAGGAACAGAAAAAATAGACATCATTCCTTGGACAGAAGATACAGAGCAATTCATAGCCAACTCCCTATCACCAGCAAGAGTACTTACTATAGATATAGATGAAGAAGAAAAAACTTCTTTTGTAGAAGTAGAAGATGATCAACTTTCACTAGCGATAGGAAAAGGTGGTCAAAATGTAAGACTCGCAGCCAAACTCACAGGATGGAAAATAGATATAAAAGGTGTAGATGGTTCTGACCAAGCAGTAAGCGACGGAGAAGACACTACTATAGATAACGAAGAGGTAGAAGAAGCACAGACAGATGAAACAATAGAAGAATCTACTGTAACTGAAAGTGAAGAAGTAGTTGAAGAATAGAAAATTATCAGATAATATACATTATATATGAATTTATGGCATGATGTACCTTTAGGAGATAACGCACCAGAAGAATTCAACGTAATAGTTGAGATACCAAAAAACTCTCCTAATAAGTACGAAATAGATAAAGAAACTGGATTGATAGCACTGGATAGAGCTAATTACAATGCAGCACCATATCCGTTTGATTATGGTTTTGCACCAAGAACTCTTTGGGAAGATAATGATGCACTCGATGTAATAATTTTTACAACGTTTCCATTACAAACAGGATTATTAGTAAAAGTAAGACCTGTTGCACTTATGAAGATGATAGACTCTGGGGAATCTGACTATAAAATATTAGCTGTACCAACAGAGGACAGAAGGTGGAATGATGTACAAGATTTGAAAGACTTAAACCAACACAATCTAAAAGAATATGCTCATTTTTTTGAAACATATAAAGAATTAAAATCTGACGAAAAAGGAAAATATAAAGTAGTTATAGAAGGTTTCGAAGGAAAAACTGAAGCATTAAAGGCAGTTGAAAAATCAATAGAATTGTATAACCAAAAATACAGTAAATAAAAAATAGCCCAGTAACTGGGCTATTTTTTATTTGCTATAATTTACTTATGATAAAAATTGGAGACAAAAGAGAAAATTCACAAAGAAAAATTATTTCAAATGGAGAACCGTTTGTTATTTCAAAAGGTCGTATTGGGGCTATAGTAGGATATCCTATGTTAGTAGCAAATAAACAAGATATTTTTGAAGAAAAAATATTCGAAAAATTTGTCCGAGCCCCAGGAACAAGAATGTTGATAAAGAAGGATAAAAAAATACTTTTACAAGAAGAGTACAGGACAGAAACAAACTCTATAGACTGGAGACTACCAGGAGGAAAAGTTTTAGATACATTTGAAGAATACGAAAAATATCTAAATATAAATATTCCGGAAGAAACAATAATTATCTCAGGGAAAAAAGAATTGGAAGAAGAGGTTGGGCTTGCTGCTAAAAATATAAAAATAATAGAAAAAAGTGTATGTGGGGCTACTGTGCAATGGGACTTATTTTACTTACTAGTAGAGGAATTTGATATGGTAAAAAATAAAGAAAACCACGAAACAGAAGATATACTATGTCATAAATGGTTTACAGATAAAGAAGTCATAGAAATGTGCAAAAATGGATCTATAAGCGAAGATAGAAGTGTTGCTGTGCTTCTGAAATATCTTCTATAGAGTTTTTCACAGTTTTGATAGAAAAATAGAAAAATGTTATATAATAGGAATGCGAGGTAATAGCCTTCTCGTATTATTAAAATTAACTATAAAAACATTATGAAAAAAACATTACTAGCACTATTGCTTGTATTCGGACTTACTTTTGGATATGTAGCATTTGCAGAAGACAACGATTCTTCTTCAGACGACAATTCTGGTACAGAAGTAGAAAGCTCTGACGACTCTAGCTCTATATCAGATGATGATACAGATGAAAACGAAGTAGAAGATGAGGATGATGACTCAAATGAGAACGACGACTCTTCAGACCATGATGCAGATGATGACTCTAGTTCTTCTTCAGAACCAGCTCGTCCTATAAGATCATTGTTCACTCCAAGACCAGATGTAGTAAACACTATCCAAGAAAACAACCAAGAAAGAGTAGACTTCATCCACGAACAAAATGATGAAAGAAAAAGTCTTTTCATGTCTAGAGTAGCTGAAATAAGAGCTCATATAAATCAAAGATTTGAAAATACTATATCAAACCTATACAACATTCATGACAGAATAGCTGAAAGAATGTCTATAATGGAAGAAAGAGGTTATGACGTGAGCGAAGCAAAAAGTATGCTAGAAGCTGCAAAAGTTTCACTAGATGAACTAAAAGCTGCCCACGAAGCACTCAAAGATACCATATCAAGCGAAGATAAAGACATAGAAGAAGTTCGCAACGCAACAGCAGAACTAAAAGATTCAATAAAAGAGGTACATGCATCATTTGTCGAAGTGATCAAAAGCCTTACCCCAAACCAATAATTATTAGTTAGCAATATATACATATGGAAAACCAAAATGATATGGGACAAAATATGATGCAAAACGAAGCTCCTATGCAACAAAATTCGACTCCTACCCCACCACCTATGAGTGAGGAAAAAGTAAGAGAAGGCAAAAAAAATTCTATATTTGTATTTATAGTACTTATTCTTGCTGTTATAGTAGCAGCTGTGCTTATAAGTAAGTCTTCTCAAGTAAATACTGAGGTAGATAATATGCAAATAAATACTGGTGATACAATGGAAGTAGAGGTTTTAGATGACAACGCTTCAAGTGAACTTAGCGACATCCAGGCAGATCTAGACGCTATGACAATAGACGACCTAGACCAAGACCTTCAATAGTCAAATACACATAAAAACAACGGGTGAAAAGCCCGTTGTTTTTATTTATGCAAAAGATTGAAATATATGAAAATAATGCTATATTTACATGCGTTATGAAATACGAAACAAAAAATCTACCAGATTCACAAATAGAAATAAAGTTTATTGTACCTAAAGAAGACTTTGAAAAATACGAGGAAAAGGCTTGGAATAAAATGTCTGAAAAGATAGAAATAGACGGCTTTCGTAAAGGAAAAGTCCCTAAAGACATAGCTCTAAAAAACGCCGGTGAGATGGTGCTTCTAGAAAATATGGCTGAAGAAGCTATCGCCGATGCATATACACAATACCTAACAAAAGAAAAGACAGATATAGTGGGGCGACCTTCAGTATCTATAACAAAGATAGGAAAAGGTAGCGATTTGGAATTTACACTTATTTCAGCTGTGATGCCAGAAGTCACACTCCCTGACTATAAAAAAATAGCTAAAAAGGTGGAAGTAGAAGAAATAAAAGAAGCTACAGAAGAAGAGCTAGACTCTCTAGTAAAAGAACTCCGCACAGCCAGAGCAAGAGAAGATAACCGTATAGCAAACAAAGACAATCCTGAAAATATAAAAAATGATTTTACAGATGAAGAACTCCCAGCTTTTAATGATGAATTTGTAAAAACACTTGGAGACTTCACAGATATAGCTGACTTTAGAACAAAAATGAAAGAAAGAATGACAGAAGACAAGAAAAGAGTAGCTAGAGAAAAAAGAAGAATGAAGATACTAGAAGAAATCCTAAAAGATACAAAGTCTGAAGTACCAAAAATACTTGTAGAATTTGAACTGGACAAAATGCTAGGACAGCTAGAGCAAGACATCATGTATTCTGGTTTATCTATGGAAGAATATCTAAAACATCTACAAAAAACAAAAGAGGAAATAAAAGATGAATGGAGAGACGATGCTAAGAAAAGAGCTTTGTCTATACTCGCACTAGACGCTATTTCTAAAAAAGAAAATATAAAAGAAGATGAGGAAAAAATAGAACAAGAAGCACAAATGCTCCAGAAAATGTATAAAGATGTAGATCCTATAAGAGCAAAAGAGTACATAACAGAAGTCCTGACTCAAGCAAAAGTCCTTCAATTCCTCGAAGACATAAAATAGTCTTTGTGCTAAAATAATATTGTTAAATAAATATTAAACATATGTTAATACCAACAGTAATAGAAAAATCACAATTCGGCGAAAGAGCTTATGATATATACTCTCGTCTTTTGCGTGAAAGAATCATATTCCTAGGTGGTCCTATAGACGACCATATGGCCAATATAATAATAGCTCAGCTTATATTCCTAGCTAATGAAGATCCCAAAAAAGATATCATGCTTTACATAAACTCCCCTGGAGGATCTGTCACAGCTGCTATGGCCATATACGACACTATGAGATACATAAAACCAGATGTTTCTACTATATGTGTAGGTATAGCTGCTAGTGCTGCTGCTGTACTTCTATCAAGTGGACAAAAAGGAAAGAGATTTTGTCTTCCAAATTCTGAGGTCATGATCCACCAAGTCATGGGAGGAGCAGAAGGACAAGCTTCAGATATAGAGATAGTGGCCCGTCATATACTAAAAACAAAAGAAAAGCTAAATCAGATACTTGCAGAAAATACAGGTAAAACACCTGCTCAAATAGAGAAAGATTCAGATAGAGACTACTATATGAGTGCTGATGAAGCTAAAAAGTACGGAGTAGTAGATAAGATTCTAGACAAAGCACCTGCCTTAAAGAAATAAACAGCTAGCCGCCCAAAGGGCGGCTTTTGTTTACTCCCCTCTTCACTTATTAGTATCTTTCTGCTAGTATGGAAAAAGGTTAGAAGTTAATTCCGAAATACAGAAAATCCGGAGCAAGAACATGATATTCAAAATTTTGTCCAATATTTCAAATAATTCCATAACAAAATCAGACAAAAATCTGGCTCTTTTTCTGTAGTAGGAGAGTTGAAAAATTATGAAACAAATAATATATATGGCACTCGCCTTGTTTGTGGGTGCTGGTGTTGGCTATTACATTCGTATGGCGATAGTAATGGGCCGAAAACAAAACATCGAAGTAGAAGTAAAGGGTATGCTCGTCAAAGCAAAAGAGGATGCTCAGAAAATAGTCGATGAAGCAAAACAAAAAGCTGAAGAAAAGCTTGAGGAAGCAAAAAAACTAGAGAAAGAAAAAGAAGTAGAACATAAGAAGACAGAAGAAAGACTCATAAAAAAAGAAGAGCTTTTAGATAAAAGACAAATAGACTTAGACAAAGATGAAGAAAGGATAAGAGTCAACAAAGAAGCTTTAGATACAAGAGAAGAGGAACTTTCAAAAATAGAAGAAACAAAACAAAAAGAACTAGAAAAAGTTTCTGGTCTTTCTGTGGAAGAAGCTAAAAACGAACTAGAAAAGAGTGTGGAAAGAAGATATGAGGAAGATCTAGCTATCAAGATGCAGAAAATGGAAATGGATGGAAAAACCAAGCTAGACGAAAGAGCAAAAGAAATCTTGGCCACATCTATACAAAGACTTGCAGCTTCTGTCTCTCCAGATATCATGACTACTTTTGTATCTATTCCATCTGATGAAATAAAAGGTAAAGTTATCGGAAAAGAAGGTAGAAATATCAAGGCTTTTGAAAGAGCAGCTGGAGTAGAGCTTATAGTAGATGATACTCCTGGAGCTATAGTTATCTCTGCTTACGATCCAGTGAGAAGACAGATAGCCAGAGTAGCTCTAGAAAACTTGATCATGGACGGACGTATACAACCTTCAAAAATAGAAGAAGTTGTAGAAAAAGCTAAGAATGAAATAAATACAATAATAAAAGAAAAAGGAGAACAAGCATGTTATGAATGTGGAATATTCAACTTCGATCCTAGACTTATCGCTATATTGGGTCGTCTATACTTCCGTACATCTTATGGACAAAACGTTTTGCAACACTCAGTAGAGATGGCTCACATTGCCGGTATGATAGCAGAAGAAATAGGTGCTGATGTATACGTGGCAAAAGCAGGAGCGTTGGTACACGACATAGGAAAAGCTCTAGATCATGAAGTACAAGGTACTCACGTAAACATAGGTATGAGAATACTAGAAAAGTTTGGTGCAGACCCTAGAATAATCACTGCTATGAGAAGTCACCACGATGAATACCCTTACGAATCAATAGAAGCACATATAGTACAAACAGCCGACGCTATATCAGGAGGAAGACCAGGAGCAAGAAGAGATACTGTAGAAAATTATCTAAAACGTCTTTCTGATATTGAAAACATAGCAAATGGTTTCGACGGAGTAGAAAAATCTTACGCACTAGCTGCGGGACGTGAAGTAAGAACTTTTGTTTATCCAGATAAAATAAATGATGTTGAAGCAAAAGAGCTTGCTTACAACATAGCAAAGAAAATAGAAGCGGATCTAAAATACCCTGGAGAGATAAAAGTTATCGTAATCCGTGAAAACAGAGTCGTGGAATATGCTAGGTAAAATATACCTTTGTAAATAAAGCTAAAATAAAAAACTGGTAAAAACCCCTTATTTTACAAGGGGTTTTTACCTAGCAAAAATATATCCTTATTTTACTTGATTATTTTTGGCTTTTTATTATATAATTTACTTGGCTTAATGCACCCCTTGAGCTTAAGCTAAGCTTAGCTATAAAGCTATTACAAGGTAATCTTTTAAAACAAAATGAATAAACAAAATCTTGTTGAAAAAGTACACGAAATGCTCGGCGGTACAAAAGTACAAGCTGAACAAGTAGTAGAAGGAATCATAGATTCTATCGTTGGTACTTTAAGAAAAGGAGATGAAGTTTCTATCGCTGGTTTGGGAATATTCTCAGTCAAAGCTCGTGCAGCTAGAATGGCTAGAAATCCAAAAACAGGAGAAACTGTACACGTTCCTGCAACAAAAGTTCCAAAATTTAGACCTGCAAAGGCTCTAAAAGATGCAGTAAAATAATTTTATTGTATCCCACTAAGAAAAGTCCGCGAATTTTCGCGGATTTTTCTTTTGGGATTTTTTTGCTATAATCGGTACTATATATGACACAATTGATATCACTTACCGGCTTGGTTATTCTACTGTCTTTTACCTTCTCTTTGGTAGAAACATCTATATTTGGTGTGAGTCTCTCAAAAGCAAACGTGCTCAAAGCACAAGGAAAAAGAGGCTCCTCTACCCTACTAAAGATAAAACAACACCCTTCTCGTAGCATCACTACCATAGTTCTCTTGAACAATGTAAATAACATTGTAGGTAGCATCTTTATAGGACATCTAGCTACCAATGTTTTTGGTAATACTGCACTGGGTATCATAAGTGCCATACTAACTTTGCTTATCATTCTTCTTGGAGAAATCATCCCGAAGACACTCGGAGACAACTTCGCCGAACCAATAGCTCTTTTTATATCAAGACCACTTTACATAATCACCAAAATATTTAGACCCGTGACTTTTCTTATAGAAATAATCACAAAGAACTTTGTAAAACATAGAAAGATCACATCTGAAGAAGAACTTCAACTACTATCACACCTCGGTCAACTAGAAGGATCTATAGAAAAAGATGAAAAAGAGCTCATTCACAACGTCTTCACTATGAACGACAAACTGGCTAAAGATATAATGACTCCTAGGACAGTAGTGGACTATGTGGAAGCTGACCATACAATAGAAGAAATAAGTAAGATACTATACGCCAAGTCATACTCACGTATGCCAGTGGTAGATACTGATATAGACAATGTAGTAGGTATCATACAAACAAAAAAAGCTCTTATAGAGCTAGCAAAAGACAATAAACTCCTAAAAGCTCGTGATCTTGCAGACAAACCACTTTTTGTTAGTGAAAAGATGCGTGTAGATGTACTACTTACTGTTTTCAAAAAATACCGTTCTCACTTAGCTGTGGTAAGAGATGAATTTGGTGGTACGGCTGGTATCGTCACACTTGAAGATGTGCTAGAAGTCTTGGTGGGAGAAATAGTAGATGAGACAGACGAGGTAGTAGACCTAAGAGAGTTCGCTAAAGAAAATATGAATTAAAAAAACCGCAGAGTTACCCCCGCGGTTATTCAATATCCTTCTTCCAGAAAATAGTTAATTATTCTCTGGTATCTTTTCTTCATTGTGTTTTCTATCAGAATATGGGCTTCATACTCAAGAGTACCTTCTTTAGAATACTCGGGTTGATAAGATCCATTAAGAGTCTTTTCATTCATCATTAGTATTCTCTTAGAGGTGTTTACACTACCTCTAAACTCCTTATGTTCAAAGTAAGCAAATCTTATATTTCTCGCTATTGAACGAAAGAAGCTTCTGATGATACCTTGAGTCCCGAGCAAGATAGACCGGCACGGTGCTACATCGAATTGCCTCGCGTGTGCCAGCTCATCGAAGTAGTTATCCAGAGAAAAAATATATTCCCTTTTTTCATGTTTGTATATCTGCTTTAATGTCAACTCTTTCTTGAGTGGACTATAGAAGGCGTCTATACCAAAATGATAAAGAAATACTTTTTCTCTCGGTTCAAACCTTATCTTCGGTGCTCCATACAAGTAATACAAAGACCACACTGCTTCATAAAGAAGACTCCGATCTAAAGTGTCTGGGACAAAATGAAACATTTTATCTATATCTACACCATCGTACACTAACTCTTCTTCAAATTCTGACATACTCATGGACTTCATCTTCTCGTACTTTGTAAACACCTCATTTCTATCGGTCGTGCCCACCTGAGACATTCTTTTTTTCAGAGAAGTCAAAGAGTCTTCGTATAAGATCTCAAGCTTGAGATCTTGCGGCAGATCTTCTTTTCCTGAAAAAAAATTCATTACTATATCTGTATTCTTATCCCCGGAAGTACAGTCTTTGCACAAATCCAAAGAGATGAAATCGGTGTTGAAGTCCTCATCACTATAGATAGGACTCGGTTCGTACAAAGACTTAATGCATATCACAGAAAATCCGATGGTACACACCAAAGCAAAGTACAGAGCAAATAATGAGAACCTCAGAAAAATCTTATATACATGACTAACAAGGCCGTAAAAGATAACTTTCACGGTACCACTATAGATTTCAGCTATCATAAGAACCTTTTTCTTATTTTTACACCTTATTTTATATAGAGGCAAGTTTAAATAAAAAAAACAGCAGTGTACTACACTGCCGTTTGTGACATATGTCACAAAAACTCATTTGCCCAATTGGCCAACTCACTTCTCTCTCCTTTATGGAGGATATGCACAGCTGCACTGGGATTCACACTGGACACCAGCTTGTTTACCAAGTGACTGAGTCCATTTGACTCATGATCAAGGTATGGGGTATCTATCTGGTTTACATCACCAGTAAACACTATTTTGGTATTCTCACCAGCCCTGGTAATGATGGTCTTCACTTCAAGTGGAGTAAGGTTCTGTGCCTCATCGATAATAAAGAAGACACTCCCCAGGCTCCTTCCGCGCAGATAAGCAAGTGGTTGGATAACCATTTTAGGGTTTGTGTCTTTCCCTTTTGCTTTACTCTTATCGTCAGCTTGATCATTTTTCAAACCTCTTATAAGATTTTGTTCATGCGAACTATTATGTGAAGCTATAATGAGGTCAAGATTGTCCCAAAGAGGCTGCATGAAAGGATCGACTTTTTGCCTCTGGTCGCCAGGAAGATAACCAATGTCTTTGTTGTTCAGAGGTATGATTGGTCTGGTAACATAAATATTGTGGTAATTACTCCTTTGTTCAATAGCAGCTGCCATTGAAAGAAGAGTCTTCCCGCTACCACTTATACCTTGCACCACAACCAGTCTTATGTTCGGGTCCATCAGTGAACTAAGCAGAAAACCTTGCTCCTCATTCCTTGGTTTGATCTGGGAAATTGTCTTTTCGATATTTACTTCTCGGAAACAATTCTCCTCTTGGTCATAAACAAAAGGGATCTTTTTGCCTTTCAGTTCAAAGAAAACACCTTGGTTTGGTAAAGGCTTACCGGCATATGACACCTTTCCACGTGGTATTCCTTTATCTACATCAGAATAGTGATTTGATAAAATATCATCACTTACCTTAACGGTTTTCACATAAAAAGCAGATTCTTTAAACCCACTGTCCTGATTCTCTTTCCTGATGTAACTCATAGCTTCCAAACCCAAAAGCTTGGCTCTCACACGAAGATTTTTGTCTTCAGACACGACTGTGACAACTGATTTTGGGTAATCTTTTTTCAGCTCCGAGGCCACCCAGATGATCTGATGATCAGCTTTTTCCAAATTGAGATCAGTAACCCTCTCTCCTGTGGGAAAAACAAAGTTCTTCAACATCAGAAGACCCGAAAAACCTTTAACAGCCAAAGGTTTGTCGGGTATGGATTTAAAGTTTTCATCCAGCCAGTCTATAGCAGTTCTCGCCATTTTGTTGAGCTGATCAGAACCCTTTTTAAAAGCGTCCAGCTCATCTATGACAGGAGAAGTTACCACTAAAATATTACCTGAGCTCTTAATTATCTTTTGGAAAAGATCTTCAGTTCTGAGGATAGCCGATGTGTCGACTATAAAATAATTAGTCCCATTACTTTTCGCCATATTCAGTTTTTTATAGAATTTATTTAATTATCTAAAATGTACTACTATATCAACATAAAATCAAGGAGCAGTATTTTGCTCCTTGATTTTACTTAGTATTCTTGGGTGGGTTTTCTGGTGTCACGCTCGGGTCTTTTTCATAATCCTCTCTCGATTTACCTGGTGTCTGAGGTGTAGTCTTTGTGTCTGGGTCTCCTTCTTCACTATCTAGACCTTCACTACTTTTCTCTTCTTTGTTTTCTTCTTCATCACCTTTTTCTTTTTTTGTTTTTTTTGGGTCTTGGTTATGAACCCAAAAATAGTCTGGATATTCCATACTAAAATTTTATCATATAAATAAAGTGTGCGGGTAGGGAGAATCGAACTAATTTATACTAGTGTCGAAGTTGTGTCTTCACCGCTTTAAATAATCCGTAACAGCAAATTAAAGCTGAAATTATTTGTAACATAGCAAAAATCAGTTCCCCTTTCCAGTAAGTTGAAATTGATGTGGAAATATGCGCTACAAAAAACAATATCCATCCGTATATATTCTGTTTTCTTGCCAAAAGATAACCACCCCAAATAAATGATAGAGCTGAAGTTGCCTCAATTAAGGTAAGGTAGCTTACAAAGAGTGAGGCCGTAAGAATAAGTGAGATAACTGTGAGTAAAATATTTGTTTGGATAGTTAATTTATTTCGATCAACGTTGTAATTAATAAATCCATAAATCATAACTACTAGAAATCCTATTTCAGCAATCGCTAGAATGTGAAGATTAATGATAAAAAAGTAGACCGAACTACTTAATCCAACAAGTACTCCCCAAAACCACCCAGAACGTTTATTCAATACTAAAAACAACTTATTAAAAATACTGAACATTGAGACAGGGATTGAAAGAAAAAATAGATAATCCATGGAATAATTATACACAAAAAATCCTCTAAAGTAGCTTATTTATCTGTGCGGGTAGGGAGAATCGAACTCCCGACTCATCCTTGGCAAGGACGTGTTCTACCACTAAACCATACCCGCGTATTTAACTTTTATAATCCCATGGGAACTTCCCATCTAATATAACTTTCTCAATTACATCTTTCCTTTTATACTTTTTCAGTCTATGCTCGTATCTTCTAGCGTCAGTAATGTTATCACAATTCAAAAAAATTTTCAGCTCCCACGGAATATTTCCTTTTGTTGAAAACACCTTTCCAGAATTGTGCTCTTTCAACCTTCTATCAATATCTATTGTACTACCAATATAATATCTACTATTTTTTACACTTTTTATAATATATACTCCAGTCATAACCACTAAACTCCGACCTGTGTCGGAGTCCGACTATGGTCGGACCATACCCGCTTTTTATAAAATTGTATCTATCTGAAAATATCAGATACTGTCGGGGTGCTGGGATTCGAACCCAGAGTCGCTGGTACCCAAAACCAGAATGTTAGCCGTTACACCACACCCCGTGATGTTATTTATTACATTTTTAATTATATCACCAGCTACGTCGCTGGTACCCACTATATTTCCTTGCAGAATGTTAGCCGTTACATTTACCTGCCTTTGGCAGGCCACACCCCGTGCTTAAAAACGTATATCTATACTACACTATTTTATAAAAAAATAAAGCCTAAAAATCTATCATGTCCACCCGGACATCTTTACCAGATATGTATACTGCCATACATACCAACTTTATAGATTCATACTTTTCCACATCATGACTTCCCTCGTATAATGCCACTGTTTTTTCAAATCTTTCTCTTTTTTTAGGTGTCACATTTTCTTCTGGTTTGTATTCAGAGATCTTATCTAGAGGTGTATTTTTATAATTTCTAGTTTTAACCTCAACAAAAAACAGAGTATTATTTTGTTCAGCTATTATATCTATCTCCCCTCCTTGAAAAGTAAAGTTTCTTTCAATTATAGAAAAACCCTTATTTTTCAAATATTTTACAGCCAGATTCTCCCCCAACTCCCCTACTTTTTGAGTTTTAGAAGTAAATTTTTTCATATGTATATTATGAAATATTTCACCCATAAAAGCCAGTTTCATCCAAAAAAGACATTTTATATGTTTCACGTGAAACATATGTCTTTTTAAAGCACTCAAAAAATGTCTTTTATCAAAATATCCTTATTTTAAAGGATATTTTAAAATCGACAGTCTTTTTAACTGTGTCTTTTATGCACAATATACACATGGTTATCCCCAAAAGTGTCTTTTTAGTTTCATGTGAAACCCGATTTTTGGTGAAAATACTATATGTGCACCCGGAAGGACTCGAACCCTCAATAACGGTTCCGAAGACCGTTGTGATATCCATTTCACCACAGGTGCGTTAGAAAATATTATACCACTTAAAGGTTAAATACAAATCTATATTGATTTATCTCTAAAATTGTATATAATTCATCTGTTGTTAAAAGTTGCGGTTTTATTGCAACTTTTAATTTTTAAAAATAAAATGCGGGTATAGTTTAGTGGTAGAATGTCTGCCTTCCAAGCAGAACACGGGAGTTCGATTCTCCCTACCCGCACTAAAAATAAGAATATTTTCTTAACCTTTATTATTTCTTTTTTGAGTTTCACATGAAACAAATAGATCAAAATAATATCCCAATATATATCATAGATACCATAAAAACCCTTAAAAATAAGGGTTTTGAGGCATATATCGTAGGTGGTTGTGTAAGAGATCTTATCCTTAAAAGAGAACCTAAAGACTGGGACATTACGACAAATGCCACCCCAGAAGAAATACAATCTTGTTTCATAAAAACAGTCTATGAGAACAACTTTGGTACCGTTGCTGTGGTTATAGAAAATACTGAGGAAAATAAAAAGTATTTTTCTTCTGATGAAGATAAAAATATAATTATAGAAATAACACCTTACAGAACAGAGGGGGTGTATTCTGATGGAAGGCATCCAGACACTGTAGCTTTTGGAAATAATCTAGAAGAAGACCTGCAGAGAAGAGATTTCACGATCAACGCTATGGCTTATGATCCTATAAACGACATTCTAAAAGACATATATGGTGGTTTAAACGACATAGAAAAAAGAGTCATAAAAACAGTCGGGGAAGCCAAAGATAGGTTTTCTGAGGACTCTTTGAGAGTATTTCGAGCTATAAGATTTGCCGTACAGCTCGATTTTACTGTTTCACATGAAACAATAGAAGGTATTATGAGTACAAAAGAGGGTCTTGAGAGAGTTTCTAAAGAAAGGATAAGAGATGAGTTTATAAAAATAGTAGAATCTCCAAACCCTGCTTTTGCGCTAGGTTTTATGCACAAAATAGACATTTTGAAGCATATTTCCCCAGAAATAGAAGAGGGGGTGGGATGTAAGCAGGGAGGAGCTCATAAATATGATGTATTTGAACACCTTATACAGGCTCTTCAGCATGCTGCAGATAAAAACTGGCCTTTAGATATAAGACTTTCTGCACTGTTTCATGACATAGGAAAACCAAGAACCAAAAGAGTTCCTGGTAAAAACATAAAACCTACTTTTTACGGTCATGAGGTGGTAGGCGCAAAAATGGCTAAGAAAATACTTGAAGATCTAAAGTTTTCACGTGAAACAATAGATAAGGTGGTAAAAATGGTCAGATATCACATGTTTTTCTCTGATACTGAGCAAATAAGTCTTTCAGCAGTCAGAAGAATAGTAGCCAATGTTGGACCAGAGAATATATGGGATCTGATGAAAGTCCGTGAGTGCGATAGGGTAGGTATGGCAAAAGCTGAAGCGCCATATAGACTAAGAAAATATCATGCCATGATAGAGGAGGTGATGAGAGATCCTATTTCTGTGAAACAGCTTAAAATAAATGGCGATTACATGATAAAAGAGTTACACGTGAAACCAGGGAGACGTATGGGCTGGATGCTACACGCTCTTTTGGAAGAAGTTCTGGATGATCCAACCAAAAACGACATAGAATACCTGGTAAATCGCGTAAAAGACATGGAAAACCTAACGGACACTGACTTAAGGACACTAGGGGAAGCAGGGAAGAGTAAGAAGGATGAACTAGAGGAAGCAGAAGTCACAGAGCTTCATAAAAAGCATAATGTAAAAAAATAAAACCCTGAAAGATGATATAATAAAACGATATGAATAAAAAAATAAACATATTTTTTCTTGTAATAATAGCCTTTGGGGTTTTTATTTTTTCTTATAACCAAAACCCTTCGACAGAATTCGACAAAGTATTTATTACCTTAGCGACATTTCTTTTTTCTATATTTACTGGTTTCTTTATATCAAACCAAAATGGTAGATACGGTAAGATACGCGATAATGTCTCACAATATGATGGTAGATTGAGTGGAATATATAGAGCTTCTATGCATTTCGGTGAAGAAACTCAGAAAAAAATCGGTGATATTATAGTCAGAAATTATGAACCCATAATAAAGAATAATGAGTGGGATTATAACTTTACACATAAATCTAACACTATAATAGATATTCAAAATACACTAAAAGACTACTGTGCTGAAGAACCAAAATTCACAGAGGTATCAAAACAGTCTATGGCTAGAGTTACTTCAGCTCTATTAGATATTCAAAGTCTACGCAAACAAATAGTAGCCCTTAGAGAAGAAAGAATCCCGAAGTTTCAGTGGGTGCTAGTAATAATATTTGCTACCATGCTTTTAATAACAGTCTCTTCTTTACCTTCCTATCATTTTATTATTGGATCTTTATTAAAAGCGGCATTTGCTGTATCTATAATTTCTGTACTATTCATCTTAAAAAGTTTTGATAACTTGGCTTTCTTCGAAGGAAGAATAGGGGAGCATTCTGCTAAAGATGTGATGGATATAATAAAAGGAGAGAAATAAAAAATACCGGCTAATATGCCGGTTTTTTGTAAATTATAAGATATCTTACAAAGTACACTATATTCAGTGCTTTGTAAGCATAGGTCTGTAATGAAAAAGCATCTAAGACTATACCCAGAGATCTCAGCTCTTCTTCATCACTTTCTCTGAGTTTTTGTTCCAGGGTACTGTCAGTAAAGTAGACTCCCAATATCATGCCTATGATTATCAGAGCTGTGCCTATATACTCTCTTTTCCTTCTCGGCATCACTTCTCTCACGACATAGCTCGTAGAGAAAACCTTGTCTGCTGACACATAAGTAGCAACGGAAAGTATGGTGAAAAAAAATACTGAATAAATCAGATTTTCTTCACCTACTATATAAAGTAGGTATAGGTAAGACGAAAATATAAAGCCTATAACCAAGGCCATAAACAACTTTCTTCTTCTATTATAATCTTTCAAAATGTACTTTTTAAAGAATGATACACCCAGAGAAGAGTATTTTCAACACTTAAAATAAAAACTCAGCCCTTGCCATAAAGACTGAGTTATAACCTTGGATAGAGGTTATTCTTTTGCAAGATAGCATACAACTTTAGTATCTGATCAATACTTTTCCTGTCACTACTAGTTTGTACGTACACAGGAGTTGTTATGATCTCTGGCTCTGCTACTGCTATCTCTTTGACGACTACATACTCGAGGCTGTTTGTAGGGTTTTGCCTTCTCTTGGCTAGTATAGAGTTTCTTATTTCCTCTATATCAGCTTCGGAGAAGTTTTTACCATACAAAATCCTTTCGAGCTTTTTGTCTGGCTTCATGGCCCCAGAAATGACATCAGGGTCATACTCTGGACCTGGACCGAGACCTACCTTTGCTCGCCAGTCGTTACTAGCAAACTCAATTGCGTCATGCTTTCTTCCTCGACGATACACACCATCTGAGCCGCGGTCTTCTGGATAAAAACAAGCCACAGCTGGATGTATAAGCACGTGGTCATCAGGTATGTGATACTTCTCTTGCAGTATTTCAATTAAAAGCTTGGTGCTTATCAACTGAACCGGAGTAAGGGAGTTGTGATATTGCTCCAGCTCTATACTGATAGAAAACCTAGAGATAGCAGTATCACCGTTCCACATACTGTGCCCAGCATGTCCTGTATACCTCTCATCCTCTACGATGATCTCCACCAGACCTCTTCTGTTGACCACATAATGTCCCCAAGGACCTCGTTTGAGCCACTCAGTAGTGGCAGGCCACGAGCCTTCTGTGGTATGCAGTATGATGTACATGGTGGTGTCTCGCCAACAAAGTGTGTCTTGCTGGTTTGCTAGGTTGTACTTTACCGTAAGACCATTGTCATAGGCCACCTCAGTAGGGTAGCCGTTGGACCATACTTCTTGCGCCACAAAAACGAGCGCAAGGAAAAAGATTAGCTTTTTCATAACGCTTATTTTTGGGTTAAAAAATGAAATAACTCTTATTTATATAATAATACAAAAATCGAATTGCAAAAAGATATACCCAAAAGAAAAATTGTGCTAATATCTTTGATATGAACGAAGAATCACTAAACAAATACAAGCAAATGTTGCTTGATGAAAAACAAACATTAGAAAAAGAGCTGGAAGAAATAGGTGTGAAAAACAAAATAGGGGACTGGGAAGCTGTTCCAGAAAAGACCGAGCAAGAAGCAGATGAGAACGACCTAGCTGACAAGTTTGAGGATTATGAAGAAAGAAGCGCTATGCTCAACTCTCTAGAAGACAGATACAACAGTATAGAGTCTGCTTTAGGAAAAATAGAAAGCGACCCTGGTTCATATGGAGTATGTAGCGTGTGCCACAATCCTATATCCACAGAAAGACTAGATGCAAACCCAGCAGCTAACACTTGTAAGATTCATATGGAAAAAAGCGAGTAATCGCTTTTTTCTTTTTTTGAAATGAGCTTTTCTAGAGTATATGCCGCCCAACCACATCTTTTGGATGGGAAAATAGTTACAGTGGAAATAGATATAACTAGAAGTTCTTTAAATGCTTTTACAGTAGTCGGGCTACCGGACAAAGCTGTGGATGAAGCAAAAGATAGAGTATCTTCAGCTCTTAAAAACTGTGGCTATGAAAACCCAAAAACAAAAAGTCACAAGGTGGTAATATCTTTCTCACCTGCAGATCTAAAAAAAGAAGGTGCTTATTTTGATGTAGCTATATCAATAGCCTATCTTCTTTCTTTAGGTGAACTCAACTTCAATCCAGAGAAAAAAGTTTTTCTTGGGGAGCTTTCTCTAAATGGAGAAATAAAACCTCTTAAAGGAATACTTCCTTTGGTACAAAAAGCAAAAAGTGAAGGTTTTGAAGAAATATATGTTCCAAAAGAAAATGCCAAGGAGGCTGCTTTGGTGCCTGGTATCATTGTTTATGGAACAGACAATCTAAAACAGCTAATAGGTCATCTCAAAGAAGAAAGTGAGTACAAAATAACACCCCAAGTAAATACTGAGATAAGATCAGAAAAAGAAATAAAGGTGTTTGATATTGGAGATATAAAAGGCCAAGAAACAGCAAAAAGAGGTTTGGAAATAGCTGCAGCAGGAGGACACAACATAGCTATGTGGGGACCACCAGGAACAGGTAAGACCATGCTGGCCAAAGCTTTTACCTCCTTACTACCTATGTTGGATATTGAAGAGTCTTTAGAAGTCACGGGTATACACTCCATAGCAGGATCACTCAACGAAACAATAATACAAAAACCCCCGCTGCGAAACCCACACCATACTGCTTCTTATGTATCTTTGATAGGTGGCGGTGCCAACCCAAAGCCTGGAGAAGTCACATTAGCTCATAGAGGGGTGCTTTTTTTGGACGAGTTTCCAGAGTTCGATAAAAGAGTCTTAGAATCTCTCCGTCAGCCTTTGGAAGATAAAATAGTGACCATCTCACGAGCCAAAGGAAGTGCTACTTTTCCATCAAACTTTATACTAGTCGCTGCTATGAACCCTTGTCCTTGCGGCAACTTAGGCACAAAAGGAAAAGTTTGTAGTTGTAGACCCGCTGACCTGGCAAGATATAAAAGAAAATTATCTGGACCTATAATGGACAGAGTAGATATATGGGTACAGGTAGCAGAAGTGGACTATGACAAACTCGCAAGCAACGAAAAAAGTGGTGATGATTCCAAGACAGTCTTGGAAAGAATAAACAAAGCAAGAAAAATGGCTGTAGAAAGATTTAGATCTGCTGGTAAAAAAATAAAAAAGAACTCCGATATGAGTGCAAAAGAAATAAATGAATTTGTTATTTTAAATGAAAGTGATAAATCTTTATTAAATGAAAGTGCAAAAAAACTTGGTCTTTCTGGTAGGGCATATCATCGTGTGATGAAACTAGCTCGAACAATAGCAGACCTAGATGATAGTGAGAGTGTGAAGAAAGAACATATTTTGGAAGCCTTACAATACAGACCCAAAATAAATTACTAAAAAATAAAGCCGGTTTTTACCGGCTTTATTTTATTTCTTCTTTGTTGTTTTTTTGGCTACTTTTTTTGTGGCTTTCTTTGCTACTTTTTTTGTAGCTACTTTTTTGACTGTTGTTTTTTTAGCAGTAGGTTTTGTTGATGCTTTTTGTATATTTTGTTCAGACATCATTGTTATAAGTTGATCTAGCTTTGTATTTAGATCAGACATGCTTTTTTTCATTTCAGAAAAATCTTTTTGACCATCATTTGATCTTTGGCTACTTCCGCCTCCACGTCTATCTCTTTTGTTATCAAAACCTGATTTAGAAAATCCTCTTTGTTGATTTCTTTGTCCTCCTTCTTTTTTACCACCAAAACATTCGCTACAAAATACTGGTTTTTCTCCAGTAGGTTTGAAAGGAACTTCACAAGTCTTACCACAGTCACTACATACTGCCTTGTACATATTTTGACTTTTTGGCTTTCCTCCTCTAAAACCTCCTCCGTTACGACCACCTCTGTCTTTACCGAAACTATTCTTTTTGTTGTATTGTCCCATATTTTTTTATATTATTAAACTACTGTAAGAGTACTCTTTTGGTGACAAAATAGCAATAGCAAAACCCGCCTCTAAGGCGGGTTTTGAAAATTATTTTTTATATATACTTGCTGCGAGTCCTGTGTTTCCTCTGGTTTCGAAGTGAAGGTGAGGGCCAGTAGATCTACCTGTAGAACCGAGATCTCCTATTTGTTGACCTTGGCTTACGTAGTCACCAACATTTACCCTTACTTTGGACATGTGTCCATATAGAGATTGGACACCATTTCCGTGGTCAATGATAACCATCAGACCATATCCTCCATTCCATCCACTAGACTTAGCAGCTATCACTCTACCTTCTTTTGTTGCATATATTGGTGTACCTATTTTATTACCTATATCAAGAGCACGATAAGTACCATGTCCCCATTGGGTAACTATTCCAGATACTGGTTTTATGTATCCAGCAGAGTTGGCTTTAGATGTAGAAGTAGATGTAGAAGATGAACTACTTGAAGATTTTTTGACTACAGCAGGTGCGCTGACTTCTCCGTTTGGAATGATTATTTCAGTACCTACAGCCACAGTGTTTCCAGAAATATCGTTATATAACTTGATTTCTTCAACATCACCTTTATATTTCTTGGCTATAGAGGCTAAAGTATCTCCTTTTTTGACTATATGTTTCACACCAGACACAGGCAGAATAAGTACCTCTTGTCCAGTTTTGAGAGCCTTTGATCTGTCTAGGTTGTTGGCCCAGACTATAGTGTTGGTAGAAACGCCAAACATCTTGGCTATACCAGAAAGAGTATCTCCAGATTTCACAACATATAGAGTAATCTCATCTGCATCTGGGACTAATATATCTTGAGTAAAGTCATAAGCTGTACCTATAGGCCCCATGTTGGCACTAAGAGCGGAATTATCCTTCACATCTATATCTATAAGAAGCTCTGCTGGAGTGCGGTCTGGAGCTAGGTTTGAAGCTAGAGCTATTATATTCTGAGAATTTTGACCGATAAACAGATCTGGAGCTTGAGCCTCAGTCTTTGGGAAAATACCAAAAAAGCCTTGGGCGTCTTCTCTATAAGGCGCTAAAATAAGGGCTAATACCATGGCCACTCCGATAAATTGAATAGATCTATTCATATATTTTTCCCGATTTTTCGAAAAAAAGCTTATAAAATCAGGTTTTTTTATGATTTGTTTTATATTCTAAATTTTGCAAGACGGTCTATCCGCCTTATCGTTACCTATATATCAGTATATCCCTTGGTTGCCACTGGGTGCTCATGTCTGTATATACTAAGACTAGCAGTTATAAAATAGTAGTCAACCTCATTTGTGGGAAAGATGTTAAACTAGACATATAGCAAATTTTGTTGTAAAATGTGAATATTAAGATTTATATTTATATAAATCAACATTATCATAATATAATATTATTTATATATGGCTGAAGAAAAAAAAATCCCCGGAGACACACCTGAGGAAACTAACCTAGACCCAGATCAACTGAGGAACATGCTTGGGGACCAATACAGAATAGTAGAGAAAGGTGGTAACTCAAAAAAAGAATCTAAAACTAACAAGACATTAAATACTGTCATAAACATATCTGGTGTAAATATAAAAAGAGGGGCGGTTCTCAAGGTCCCTGGTATTGAAGATTATTACAAAATATCCAAAGTGGATATAAAGGAAAATATAGTAAAAGCCACCATACACAGACATGATGGAAGTACTGATGAACAAATATTTTCTATAGAAAAAGACGAAAGTGGTCATGAAAACATCAAAGAACTTTTTGATGAAAAATTCTTCGATTTGAAAGATTATCAAAAAAGTTTTAGTAAAAAGAAAAGTTCTGGAGGAAGTATATCAGAAGTAAAAAAGACTATTGGTAGTTTTGAAAAAAAATACGAAGAAGAAGAGTCTTGGCGACAAGAAAGGAAAGAAGTGGCAGAAGCTCTTAGGGGTCTACCTTTTAGGTACACATATTTTTATGATGATGGTGGAACAGAGTATAAAATACTTTTCAACGACATAAACACTCAAAAAACAAAAATAGAAGTTTTAAAAACAGATGGTGAAAAAGAAATCAGAGAAATGGATTTTGATGAACTCAGATCTGTATATGATGACTTCATCGAAAAAACATTGAAAGAGGAGCTTCCATTAAAAGGTGGTAAAATTTTCTTAGGTGAAGAATCTTTTTACGTTATATACGTAGATTATTACTCTCAGAAAATTTCCATTTTAGAAAATGATGAGAAAAAAACATATACTTTTAATGAGTTTTTTGATAAGTTTGAAAATGCAGAATACGAAGATCCAGAAAATAATGTGGATAAAAAAAGAGATGCAAGACTAAGAAAAACTGACTCTTTTATGTATAAAACCGAAGATGCAGAAGGTAAGATTACAGAAACAGAAATGTATTTGGCTAAAATACAATCAGGAGAAAGAGGTCTTGTTGTATTTCCTAAAGGTGAAGCACGTTGTGTGTATTTGAGCCATTCACAAATAATATCAGCTATTGGATCAGAAGCTCACAAAAAACTTCTAGATGATTTAAGAGAAAAAATGGAAACAGGTTGGCATGGATATAAATATCTTGAAAATTTCAAATTTAAAAGAATAAGTGAATTGAGTCTGGAGGACTTGGAAGAAGAACTAGATAGGGCATCTGCTTTTTTGATGAAAATACCAGAATCAATGAATAAAAAAATATCATCTGTATCTGCATATATAGAAGATATACAAAGTAGAATCGATCTAAAGAAAAAAGAGACCAAAGAAAAAAATAAAACAAGTAAAGGATATGAGTACATAAGGCCAGAAGGTAAAAGTATGGCTGAGATTTTGGTAGAAGTAGAAAAAGCGACAAAATATACAAATAGATTTTCAAAAAGTAGCAGCATTGAGTCTCACAAATCTTACATAGATAGCTTATATACAGAGATAAAAACCATAATCTTAAACAAGATAAATCTTTCCGAAAAAAATATCACAAAAGAAGAGTTGCAAAAAAGATTGGATAACTCTTTACTGATAGGTGAAAAAATAAAAGACCTGGGTGAAAAAGAGATCACAAATCTTTTCAATAAATATTTGAATAAATTAAAAAATGAAATAGGGCGTGCCGGGAAACAAAGACCAGCCCCAGATGAAATATTTGTAGAATCAAAAGAAGAAAAAGAGGCCAGACTAACAAAACAACTAGAAATATTTAATAACAAAAATATTTCAGACACTGAAAAGATGCACCAAATAATGCTACTAGGTGTAGATAAAGTAGTGATACATGGTAAAGACTCATTTACAAAAGGAAGAAGAGGCACTAAAGCAGGTGAAAGAATATATCAAACAACAACAGGGTCTATAGACATAGGAGACAATGTAAAAGAATACGACAAAAGAACTACAAGCAAAGAAGAGGGTGTCATGCCTGCGGTAAAGTCAGGCCCTGACATGGATGCAAGATTGTCCATGATGTTGTTTGAGTATTCAAATTACTATCAAGATGGAGGTATCCAGCCAGTATATGAATACACACAAAAAGGAGGTCAGACTACAGACACAGAACCAGGAGTGTATATGCACCTAGATACTGGTGGTAAAAATGGTAGTTATATAGAAAATGTAGATGGAAAGATCCATATATATTTTGACAATCACTCAGAAGAAAAAACATCCGTAAAATCTTCAGCACATTCTATACATGACTTTATAAAAGAACACAACAATTTCAATGAGAAAAAAATAAAAGAGTCTGGCCTTTCAGAAAAAGATATGGATAAAATCCTCGACTACGTGAGGATAGTGGATAATGTAGAAATGCCTATGGAATATAATTTCATACAGAACACTTATCCAAAAACAATATTGGCTTTGCAAGATGAAATCAAACTTTCCGAGGTTGTAAGGTGGCTCAAGAAAAAAGGAGTAAAAAGTGAAATAAGAGGTAAAGATTTGGACACTATTGTGGAGCTTCAAAATGGGACTAAAAAAACACTTGGGGAGTTGGTAAAAGATAGTGAAGCCAAAATGGCAAAAACCATAGACAGCATAAATAAAACTTTCCACGCACAAATAAGAACTGGTATAAAAGTCTCCACAAAAGAGCTCGGCTATTTCGCGTATCACACAGGACCAGCTTTTCTGAAAGATGCATACATAGGAGCCAGATCAGAGGGATTCAACTCTTTTGTCCGTTTTGACAAAAAAAACAACAGGCTCATGATAAATTCCAACAAAAACCTCAAAGGAATGAAAGAAAAAATAGAAAAATCTGGCCTATCAACAAGGATAAATCTAGTAAGAAGCCATATGTTGTTTGTGGATTTTGACGATTCGATTACAGAAGAAAAAGTGGTAGAATTACTTGGTATAGAAAGAACAGAAAACAGATATTCAGGAATGTCTAAAGAAGAACTAAAGAAAGCAAAAGAAGAAAATAAGAAAAAGCTTCTCGAGGTATCACAAAGGATAAACGAATTAAAAGCATCTATAAGAAATAGTAAATAATATGAGCACAAGTAAAGAAGAAGAGTTGGCAAAACTCCTAATACAACAAAAAGATCTTGCTGGACAACAAGTAGAGATAAATGAAGCTGAAAATTTGGGTAAATTAAAACTCACTGAAGAAGATATCGAGAGAATGATGTCTGCAGTAAACAGCGTTAAGGAAGACTATAAAAATTATACAAAAGAGCAGTTAGAAGCAGCTCAAGAAAATATAGCTTATTTTGCTTCCAAACTAGAAGATAATGGTAAGTACGGCGAAGCTGCTGTAGTAAACAAGCTTCTAGGAAACCTAAAAGGAAGAGTGGAAGAAATAAAGAGAGATCCAAAACTTCAAGAAAAAGTAAAAAAAGACGCAGAAGAGAAGGATAAAAAAATAAATGAAAAGAAGTCTGAATCAGATAAAAAAGATAAGGAGATGATAGAAGCTGTTAGACAAGCTATCTTGGCCTCTGGTGTGCATATGTCAGACGAAGAGTTCGAGGCTCTTGATAAAGAAGAAAAAAGAGAGGCGGTAAGAAAGATAGTAAAGGAAAAAATAAAACTAAAAGAAGAATCAGACAGAATACAAGCTGAAGTCGAAGCTCTAAACAACTCTATAAAGGAAAAAGTCGAAGCAATAAAGAAAGTTAAAACAAAGAGAGATGGTTGGGCTCTTGAAAAAGAGATCACAGACCTTACATCTAAAAAACTAGACCTAGAAAAAAGATACGAGGAAATAGATGGAGAGCTAGCAGAAGGAAGAAAAATACTTCTTGAAAATAAATTTATTGGTTATGACAATATACCTTACGAAAAACCAACAAAAGAACAAGAGAAGCAGGCCAAGTTAAACGAGCTCTACGACGATGCAAAATACAGAGAACAAAGAAGAAACTTGTTCGAAGAGAAAAAAGCCTTAGAAGAAAAAGAAACTGCATACTTGAAACAAAAATCTGCTTTAGCAGAAAGATACAAAGCTTTTGTAAATGAAGACGGGGAAATAATAAAAGACCCTAAGGAAATGAACCAAGAGGAAAAAGAAGTTTTAGCTCAGTATATAGAAGACATGGTCAGTTTAACGAACCTTAACAAAGAGCTCACCACTGAAAGAGGCGTTTTTGATCAAAGACAAGACGAGCTTTTTGACGAAATAAGATCTGCGAGAAATAGAGACGGAGCTGTAAAACTATCAAATGCCAGAAATGCATACATAGAAAGCTACACCAACCACTACAAAAACATGGGTGCCATGAAGAAATGGGGAGTAAATGCACTAAAAAGACTTGGGCTCGCTAGAGGAGAGGTAGGTATGCCTAAGGAAGTAAGAGACTTACAAAAAGCTTACTACGAACAAGTAGACAACGTTATCCAAAAAGCAGAGGCCAGACTTATAAAAGAAGGTAACTACAATGAAAGAGAAAGAGCTAGAGTAATAGAAAAATACAAACAAAGATTTTATAACATCGAACAAACAAGAGCAGAAAATGCAAAACTCAATCAAATGAGAATAGATGCTTTTGAGTCTGATAAAAAAGCTTTGATAAGAAAAATGGGCTCTTGGTATACAGGCAAATCAAAGGCCGCTGTTTTAGCTAGGATCACTTTAGGAGCTGGAGTAGGTGCAGCCACAGGAGGAGTGCTAGGCGTAGCAAGATACGCAGTTAGATTTGGTACTGGTATGCTAGCAGGTCTAGGACTTAACGTAGGATTAAACAAAGTATGGAAGGAAGAAGAAAACGCTCAAAAGAGACTATTGGATCTTGAAAAGAGACAAAAAGCTGGACTTGTGAGTATCTCAGAGTTTGATCTAGAATACAGAAAAATAATGCAAAAAATGAATGCTTCCAAAGCTGTAAAGAAGGCCATCGTCACAGGAGGCGCCTTTGGTGCAGCATATGGAGCTGCTGGAATGTTCGACAACGTGGCACAAGCATATACACCAGTAGACAACCCAGATGCTACTATTCCAGATCACAACGTAGATCATCCAGGGCCAGGAGATACGGGCTCTCCAGAAAATAGCACTATTACTATAGAGGTGGATAAAGGCCAGGGAGCAATATCAATGTTCAGAGACTTGCAACACTCTCTAGAAGACAAGTTCCCTAAAGATGCTTCTGGTAACTACCCAGAAGGCACACCTGCATCTGCAATACATATAATGGATACTGACCCACACCAACTAGCTATAGAATACAACATGTACAATCCACAAGATGTAGCTGAGTCAGCCACAGTCCATGTAGGAGCTACTTTTGATTACGACACAAATACTGGTGAACTTGTATTTAAAGACCCTTACTATCACGACATGGTATTGGAAGATGGGGATATGAGCACAACACCAGGACAATATGACGGAAGATTTGGAGACACTGGAGGAGACAATCACACAGGTGATGTAAGTGGCTCCGACCAAGGAGATAAACTAGTCAACGTAGAAGTGAAAAAAGTTCCTACTGGTATAGAAGTCACACCTGTAGGTGTTGATATGCAAGTAGATCCAGGTGTAGTAGACCAAAGTTCTACAGGAAACATAGACAGTAACGGGCATACAGATACAACACCAGACCAGAGTTCACCAGAAGCTGCTTTTGATAACAACTTCGATAGTAACTTTGACTTCAGCCAATACGATTATCTGTCAGACAACACTAAGCTAGCTTTGGATGACATAATAAAAGACATGAACCCTAACGAACAACAAGACTTTGTAAATGTGTTTACGGATAAAGCAAATGATTTGTTCAACAACCAGACAGGCTCTGTTGAAAATGCAGTATTCCAAGAAAAAGGTGGTTGGAACCTACTGGAAAACAGAGAAATAAAAGCCAGTGCTTTTATGGGAGGAGTGGAAAGTTCTGGTCCTGGTAGTGTATACGATGCTATAAAAAATAGCTCTGATTATCAAAATGGTAAATTCTGGGGAATAGACTACAACCCAGGTGAAAACTTCACTGACTATTTCTTAAGAGCCCTGTATGAGTCGAAAACATGGGAAAATGGTGGTTATAAAGTAGCACAATAATCATATGACAAGTAAAGAATATAAAAAAACAATAATAGACATATTAAACTTAGGGGATCTGCCAGAAGAACTACAAGAAGAACTCATCGATGATGTAGCAGAAAGTGTTATGCAAAGTGTAGTAGTATATGCGATGGAAAAAATGAACACAGCCGACTGTAAAACTTTGGTAAACTATCTAGACAATGATGAAGATATAGAAAAATTTTTTGGTTTTATGGAAGAAAAAGTTCCAGACATAAACCAAGTCCTAGTGAGTGAAATAAAAAAATATGCAACCAACTAAGACATATGATATATTAGGTGAATGGAAATCCTAGACGGCCTAAATGATGCACAAAAAGAAGCGGTACTTCATACAGAAGGACCGCTTCTTATTATTGCAGGAGCAGGAGCAGGAAAAACAAAAACTCTTACTCATCGTATAGCCAACCTAGTACAAAACGGCGTACCAGCACACAATATACTAGCTATCACCTTTACCAATAAAGCAGCAAAAGAAATGAAAGAAAGGGTCGAATACCTGATGCGTGGTAGAGCTATGAGTATGCCTTTGGTTTGTACTTTTCATAGTCTAGGAGTGAGGTTGTTGCGTGAATATGGATCTAATATAGGTCTTTCTAGATCTTTCTCTATATGTGATGAAAATGAAAGTCTTTCTTATATAAAAGAAGCTATGAAAACTTTGTCTCTTGATGTGAAAAAATACGAACCTCGAAAAATAAAGTCTGTTATATCAAAAGAAAAAGGTAAGTCAAAAAACCAGAAAGAATATGCTGTAGATGTAGCTTCTTCTTTTGGGGAAATAGTTTCAGGTATTTGGAAATTATATGAAGAATACCTGTCTCGTGATCAAGCTTTGGATTTTGATGACATTCTTCTAAAAACAGAAGTTCTTTTGGAGAGTTTTCCAAAAATAAAAGATGTCCTACAAAAAAGATACACTCATATACATGTAGACGAGTACCAAGATACCAATGACTTGCAGTACAACATAGTCAGGCTTTTGGTGGGAGATAAAGAAAATATCTGTGTGGTTGGAGATAGTGACCAAAACATATACTCATGGCGTGGTGCTAATATAAAAAATATCCTTTCTTTTGAAGAAGATTTCCCTAGCGCCACAGTTGTGACTCTAGAAGAAAACTACAGGTCTACCAGCACTATACTATCTGCAGCGAATGATATCATTTCAAAAAATATTTATAGAAAAGAAAAGAATCTTTTTACCTCACTGGGAACAGGAGAAAAAATATCTTTAGTAGAGTGTTACGATGAAAAAGCTGAGGCAAATTTTATAGCAGAAAAAATAGTAGAACTTTTAGATAGTGGAGTAAAAGAAAGTGATATAGCTATACTTTTCCGTGCCAACTTCCAATCCAGAGTTTTGGAAGAAGCAATGATAAAATACAATATTCATTATCATGTTTTAGGTACTAGATTTTTCGACAGAAAAGAAGTAAAAGACGTACTCTCTTATATATTTGCTGCTCAAAACAGAGAATCTGAAAAAGATCTAAAAAGGTCTATAAGTGTTCCTAAAAGAGGTGTAGGTGAAAAAAGTTTGGAAAAAGTGCTTGCGGGAGATGTAAGCGCACTTAGTAACAAAGTATATATAGAAGTACAAAAATATTTTGAACTTTTAGATAAGATTAGAGAAAATATAGACATCTTACCTCCAAGCGAGCTTATAAAATACGTTATAGTAGAAAGTAAAATAGAAGAAACTCTTTTAGCTGGTAGTGAAGAAGATAAAGAAAGGTTGGAAAACTTACGCGAGCTTGTAACTGTAGCAAAAGAATATGACCAAGACGAGAGGGGTCTGTATGAACTATTGGACACTATAAGTCTGGCTTCCGACCAAGACAGTATAAGAAGCGAGGATGGTGGAGTAATACTTATGACTATCCATGCTGCAAAAGGTCTTGAATACGAATATGTTTTTATCACAGGACTAGAACAAGACCTTTTCCCTCATACTTTTGGTAATGAAAAGAAAACCAAAGAAGAACAAGAAGAAGAGAGGAGGCTTATGTATGTGGCTGTGACAAGAGCTAAGAAGAAACTCTTCCTTACTTATGCTGGAGTAAGAACAATATACGGACAAAGAGAAGTCCACATACCTTCTGAATTCGTTTCAGATATAAAAGACGAATATTTAGAATATGAGTATAGTATGAACTATAATAGTGATACAGGAAAAACTATTTTTCTTGATTAGTATATGAAAGCAAAAAAAAGTTTAGGCCAAAATTTTCTCAAAGTAGAAAAATATTTAAATAAAATGGTAGAGGCAGGGGAACTAACTTCTACAGACTTGGTAATAGAGATAGGACCGGGTCACGGAGATCTCACAGAGAAGATACTCCTCACTGGAACAACATTAATATGTATAGAAAAAGATAGAGAACTCATTCCTCTTTTAGAAGAAAAGTTTCACAATCATATAAAAGAAGGTAAATTACAGATAATAGAAAAAGATGTTCTAGAAACAGACCCTTATGAGATAACAAAAGGTAAACCTTACAAAATAGTAGCTAATATTCCTTTTTACATTACAGGGGCAATAATAGAAAAATTTTTGTCAGAAAAACACCGACCGGAGAAAATGGTTTTGGTGACTCAAAAAGAGGTGGCTGAAAGAATAGTAGAAAAAGACGGAAAATCTAGCATACTTTCTTTGTCTGTAAAATTCTTCGGTGAGCCAAAATTTGTGACCATAATACCAAAAGGGGCTTTTGTTCCTAGTCCAAAAGTGGATTCGGCCATAGTTTTGATAAATGTATCAGAAAATATAAATAAGAACTTGGAAAAAAAGTTTTTTGACCTTATACACGCCGCCTTTGCACACAAGAGAAAACAAATGAGAAGTAATCTGGTTATAAGATATAGTGAGAACAAAGTAAATGTTATATTCCAAAAGCTGGATTTAGACCCCAAAATAAGAGCCGAAAAGATAAAAATAGCACAGTGGGTAGAAGCAGCCAAAACACTACTGTGATATAATTTACAATATGCCCATCAAAGAAACTTGGCAAAAAATAAAACCTAGTAAAAAAATAATTAAAATGTTTTTAGCTGTTTTGCTTATTGTGGCAGTAATAATAGTAGTAAAAACAGGTGTATACAAAAAAATAAACTTCAAAACAAAAACAGCTAACCTACCACAAGGCAACCTAACTCTTTCAGAACTAGGGGAAAATGATAGTGACAAAGATGGTATAGCAGACTGGGAGGAGATACTTTGGGGCACCGATCCAGAAAAATACGATACTGATGATGATGGCGTGTCTGATGGAGAAGAAATAAGATCAGAAAAAGTAAAAAGGGGCGCCCTTGCAAACACCAACCCAAACACTACCGATATTTTTGCAAGAGATCTTTTGGTAACAATATCTAGTCTTTATGATACTAATATAATAAACATAGATATACTAGCACAAGAAGTGGTGAACAATATTACTAAAAATAAAGAGCCTTTTTATACAACACAAAACATAACAATTACCAACAATGTTGAATCATACTTTAACAACTTTCTTTATATCTTGAGTCTGGATATTACAGGTTGGGAAGAATTTGTTGATTTTATTAAATACTCTAATGGGGATACAAACATAGAATTAATGAATATAGAAGAAAAGGGTACGGAAATTATTGAGATATCAAAAGAAGTTATTAATACTCCTGTTATAAGCGAGATGAAGGAGCACCATCTAGAATTAGCAAATAGTATATACTTTTTAGGTGAGAGTTTAACTAAGATGTCAAAGATAGAGTCAGACCCTATTCAGTCAATAGAAGGGTATTATTCATACTTAAAATACTACGATATTTTAAATCAAACCATATTAATATATAATAATGAGATTGAGGAACTAATAAATTAGTTATGAAAAAGAAGGCTTACATTATAATACTTGCGATGATATTAATATTTTCTCCTGCAAATAAATCTTTTGCTTTTGATGCAGATGACTTCGCAAATATAGGTCAGTTCTATAATGATCTAAGTAAAAAATACACTGATTTTCTAGAAAAAAACAAACTAATAAAAGACTTGGCAAATTCTGCAAAAGTAATAGTTCAAAAAAAGTTGTCCAATTCTGCTCTACTTAACATAACCAACTCTTCTGTAAATTGGATAAATTCTGGTTATTCAGACTGGGGAGCTTCTGGTGAACCGTTCTATCTAACTGATCCAAATTCATTTTTCAAAAATCTAGCTGATAAAGAAATAAATAAAATAGTAGATGAGATAGCTTTCAACCCAGAAAAAAATCCATACGGAGCATCTATAGCCCAAGATGTTATCAACGCTTCCTTAGATAATTTTGATGACAAATTTACATTCACTTTAGAAAAAACAATAGGTGACAAATGGGAAGATTTTGAAGATGACTTCACTGTAGGTGGATGGAATGGATATCTAGATTTTATTACCAACCCAGCAAACAACCCTATAGGCGCAGCTCTTTTAGTACAAGATGAATTAACCAAAAGACAATCCACAGAAGTAGCTAATACGGAAAGAGAATTATCTAACAGTGATGGTGGTGGATTTTTATCTCTAAAAGAGTGTGTAAAATGGAAAGATGACTCCCCCCCAGAAGATATAGATGGTTACACTTTTGATATACTAAGTGAGTTCGGTATTAGTGATAGCTGTGAAGAATACAGGACCACAACTCCAGGCTCTGTTATATCAAACACACTATCAGCAGTAACACAAACCACCTTTGAAAATATAAACCTAAAAAATGCTTTAGGAGGGGATTTAATATCATCCCTAATAGACAACTTATTTACAAAAATACTTACTGATGGACTAAATTACATAACAAACTCAGTAAATATCGGAGAGAATTATATAACTGAAAATTATCTAGGTCAGGACATACTTGCCACCATAGGAAATATAGATATACCAGGAGTGGAGACTTTAAACCTACAAGAGATTTTTGAAGGACAATTAGATCTGGAGACTCTCATATATGACACAAGTAACACTCCAGAACAATATACTCTAGACGAACTAGAAACAGTGAACGAGATACTGGCTTTATCTAAACAAATACCAGTATTGTTGAAAGACTTAGATGGCTGTATCCCAGGACCAAGTTATGGTTGGGAGCAACGTTTCGACGAAGCGTTAAACAGAACAATATCCACAATACTGCAAGACGACTCTAGTGTATACAACAATATACAAACATCGGCAAAACTAGTGAAAAGTATGATAAAAAATAGATATTTGTATAGTGGAGCAAACATACCTTCAGCTTCTTCTATGAATTATATTATAGGTTCTACTATATCAAACACTAACCCAGGACAATATGAACAAACCTTGGGGAATAAATCATTAGCTTTATCTAGATTAAACAACCTAAAGAATGAGTATTTATCCACACCTCCAACAGATCAAGAAGCACTCAATCAGATAGCGATCAGTTATTTAGCAATAGAAGAAAGTCTCAGTGATACAAGTACACTACAAAACACAGAAAATACAAAGAAACAACTACAAGATGATATTGATTATATAAGCAGTTTGATAAATCAATGTCAGACAGAAAAAAACACAAACACTTTTTGGGATGATGATGGAGATTTTGATACAAATGGTGATTATCTAGCAGATATAAAAGTAGATCTTTATGGAGACTATATCCCCGATGGTAATGGGGTTATGAGTGCTCCACATGTTGTAGACCTGGGCTTCGTAGCATCTCCTACTGGATACAGTGCCCTGACTTTTCCATTGCAAACAAACAGTAGTATAACCAATGAAATATACTTCTACTGCCAAAGTATAGTAAACGATAAAATAAATAGTAAACTCCTAGAATACCACGGGGACTTTGTGTATGGGTTGGGACAAAATCTAAAGTGTCTGGAATTTTACTTTGGAGATGTGTATGATTATGAATAAAATAAACTATTTCAAATTTTGAAGTATACATAGTATAATTTACCTATATACTATGCCCCAACTGCGACTAAAATTCAAAAAATACACAGTATTGACTTTGATACTAGTCTTTTTGTTTGGAAATCTTATTCCTTTAGCTAGTACTCATGCTGGGGAGATAGATCTTCACGAAGCTTTCTTGCGAGCAGATGACCCTGATACTGATAATCATTATCAAGAATACCTCACTACAGCGGCCAGTCTTTCTAAAGATGAGGTAGGGGGAACCGTGGTTAAATTTGACATAGCAGTAGGACCAAATGGAGAAGGTATGAGTCCTATGACTTGGAATGCAGACGGCACTATAGATGACGTTGGTGGTTGGTACCCGGTGTATAAAGATCAAGATGAGGATGTGATAGTGCCACAAGATTCTGATCCTACACCTTCACCAGGGGGTGGAAGTTATGGTGTATATGTAGATATAGGTACTAGCCATGAAATAGAAAACTATTCTGATATATATTTGATACATATCAATAAAATAGACACTGTCACAGATATAGTAAAAACAGTTGGTATTACAGATGCGATATTTAGCAATCCTGCTGCCTTCACAGCACAAATAGCAAATATAGAATATTACGTCACTGGTCTAGAAAAAAATACTACGTATTATGCTCAAGTAAGAATAGAAGAGAGAGACAGCAACGGCGTCTCACCCATAATAATACCTATTCCTATAAGTATAGACTCTACAGCTTTTAGTAGTGTAATAGAATTTAAAACAACAGAAGAAGAAACTGCTTTAGATACTACAGTTACAACAGATGGGGGTACTTTTGTGGCTGCTTCCGAAGGAAACACTGAAAATCCAAGCATTCTCAAAGGTTTGGAGTGCAGTATTAATGTATTAAAAGGAGAATTCCAAATAGGAGCTTGTGTAATAGCTGGTCTTGCTTATATTTTTTGGGCCTTATTCCAAGTATCCGCTTTGTTACTCACAGTAGCAGCAGGTCTGATGGATGTATTTATAAACTTCTCTTTGAGTAGTATTTTCTATTCTGGTAACTCTTTTGTAAATGAGGGTTGGAGGCTGGTAAGAGACGTGGTAAATATATTCTTTATTATATCGCTACTTTGGACAGCTATATCTATCATATTAGGATTAGGCCAAGGAAGGACCAACCCTTACAAACAAATAGCTGCCATAATAATAGTGGCTATACTTATAAACTTTTCTCTACTTTTATCTAAAATAGTAGTCGACTCCGGCAACGCTTTGGGTAGAATATTCTACAACAGTATAGAAGTCACAGGAGTAAAAGAACCCTCGCTTACTACAGGCACGGGACTAGAAGAGGTCAGTGTTTCGAAAGCTATAGTTAAAGGTCTTAATATAACAAAGATCATAAACACAGAGGCCATGGAGGGTCTTCGTGAACTAAAAAATACCAATACTGCAATAATATTTATTATTATTCTAGCTATAGCTATCAACGTCATAGCTATCATAGCTTTCTTGAAAATATCTATGGCTTTTGTTGGACGTATAGGGGGTATATGGCTTGCTATGATACTCTCTCCTTTTGCTTTTGTCTCGAAGATCATACCTGGTGGAGACAAGTTGGGTGACTATAGTTTTGGTGGATGGTTTTCAAATCTGCTGAAAGTTTCTTTCATGGCACCTATCTTTTTATTCTTCTTATACTTGATAATACTTGTCATAAACTCCAACTTTATAAACGGACTTCTTACTATACCTCAAGACGGACAAGCTTTTACTTTCTTCCAATTTATAATAATTATTTTTGTCCAAGTACTCTTGATTATAGGACTCCTCAACAAAGCTAAAGATGTTTCTATAAAGATGGCTGGAGAAGTGGCAGGGCAAGTAGCAGGAGCTGTAAGAGGTCTCTTAGTCACTGCTGGCCTTGCGGCTGTAGGAGGTGCGGCGTTATTAGGGAGGGGGGCAGCAGCAGGAGCAAGTGCTTTTGGAAAGTCTGGACAAAGAGCGGCAGCCGGAACAAGTAGAAATGGACTTGATAGACGTATCGGAAATTTTGCTAACAACACAAACTATACAAGAGGCTTCGAATCAAGACAAGAAAAAATTAATGCCCTCAAAAAAGGAAGACGTTCTGAAAAAACTTTTGATAAATATTCAAAACAATTCACAAATGACCCGAAGGCAAAATACAAAGATCTAAGTGAAGAAGATAAATTACGTGTTATAGAAAAAATGCAAGGAAAATTAGGGGTAAGAGAAACTTCTAGACTAGAGTCTGAACTAAGCAATTACAATAATATGTCTAAATCAGATAAGAGGAAAGCCAAACTATATCACAATGCATCTTCTGGTTCTTATGATATAAGAGACCTTGCAAATGTAAAACAGTGGTATCTAAAAATGCCGGCCATAGCTATAAGAGAGCTCTTTAAAAATGCTTCAGTGGAAACAGGAAAAGCACAAAAGAATTTCTGGAAAGATATAGGAGAGGCTATTAAAAAGGGAGCAGAGTCCGCAGATATAAAGCTCAATATAGACACAAGTAGTCGTAAAATAAAAGAAGATGAAGATAAAGATGAATAGTATATAATATTATTATGGACAAATCCCAAGAAACACTTACAGCAATAATAGCAGAGCATATGAAAACACTTCCTCCAGAAGTGAAAGATGTTGTTACTGGTTTTGATTGGTTGCAAACACTCCAAGACATAGCAGCGAGATACAAACTCAACATAGAGCAACAAGGTGTTTTAGGTACTGAGGTGACTATGAGCATATTGGGTATTACTCATCCAGATGATTTTTCTCATGAGCTCCGCAACTCTCTAAACATAGGAAAAGAAGAGACAGAGAACATGATAGTAGATATAAATGAAAAAATATTCCGTCCTATCAGGGCCAAGCTTATAGGTGTGTACAATAAAAACCAAGAAGAGAAAGCTCGTCTTATATCTGGAGAAGAAGAGGAAGAAGAGTCTGAAGACATAAATGAGTATGCGGGTGAGAAAATATCTCTAGCCCAAGAACTAACAAGTGCTATGAAGAAAAAAGAGGAGAAGCCTATACCACAAATAGACAGCACTAAACAATTTTCAGAAAACATAGAAAAAGTGGGTCAGCAGCCAGAAACTCCAAAACCAATAGAACCAAAAATAATAAATCCGACTCCAGCACCTGCAACATTTGTAGAAAATAATACTCCAAAAGAAAAAGAAGTGTTCACTCCAGCAAAAGAAGACAATATGTCTTCCAATATACTAAACAACAAACTAGGAAATATGTTTGGTGTTGAGAGAAAAGATTCAGATCATACTATAAAAAGAGAGGGTTCTTCTACAGAAAAAACACAAAGTAGCACAGATCCGTACAGAGAAACGGTTTAATTTGCTATAATATAATCATGAGATATAAGGTTCCCCAATTCATAGAAGTGGAGGATAAGATAGTAGGGCCGCTTACTATAAAGCAGTTTGTGTATTTGGCTGGTGGAGGAGGTATGTGTTATGTACTTTACAAAGCTTTGCCTCTTGTCTTGGCCGCTCCTCTTATACTCGCTTTAGGTGGTTTTGCTTTAGCCTTAACATTTTATCGGGTAAATGGGAGACCTTTTATACAAGTAGTACAGTCATATCTGTCTTTTGCTGCTGGAGGAAAGCTTTATGTGTGGAAAAAATCCAACAAAAAAACCACTCAAACACAAAAAACCCTTCAAGTGCCTACACCCGCAGCAGGTCTACCTAGGATGAATGACAGTAGGTTGAAAGACTTATCTTGGAGCTTGGATGTTTTAGATATTAGTAAAGGGAGCCAATAGCTCATGATATAATGGTAAAATTATGGCAATAGAAGCACGTTCGACACAATCATTTGTACCTATAAAAGAAGTTAGGGATGGAATCATAATACTAAAAGATGGCGGTCTTAGAGCTGTGCTTATGTGTTCTTCTATAAACCTTTCGTTAAAATCATTCGAAGAGCAGGAAGCTGTGCTAAGACAATTTGAAAATTTCTTAAATTCTTTGGACTTTTCAGTAGAAATAGTTATCCAATCAAGAAGACACGACATAAGACCATATCTACTAAAACTAGAAGAAAGGATGCGAGATATAAATGAACCTCTACTCAAAATACAGATAAAGGAATACATAGAGTTCATAGAGACTTTTACCGAAAATGTAAACATAATGAACAAACAGTTCTTCATAGTAGTACCTTACACAAAAAGCAACATAACCCCAGGTAAAGCAGGGGGTATGTTGTCTAAAATATTACCTACAAGCAAATCAAGCAGTACTGTAGCCACCACTGGATCTTTTGAAGAAGAAAGGACTCAGCTAGAACAAAGAATAAGTGTGATTCAGGGAGGTTTGGCTAGATCAGGAGGTCTCCAGGTGATACAACTAGGGACAGAAGAAATTATTGAGAAATTTTATCAGACATTCAACCCAGGTGAAAACGTGGGTAATATTACAAATTACGAAGGATAATTATGGGTATTATAGATAATCTGTTAGGAAAAAATAATAAAAACATGGAAAGATCCAACACTAGTTTGGCGCCTGTTTTACCTGCAGATATATATGAAGCAGCCGCATTGGAACTCCAAGATGTGATAGCCCCTTCAGCACTTCAAGTAACATCTAAATCAATAAATCTAGGGGAAAAAATATCTCGTACTTTTTTTGTAATATCTTACCCTAGATATCTTACCGACAACTGGTTTTCACCTATCATCAACCTGGATAAAGTTTTTGATGTTTCTATACATATACACCCTATAGACACGTCAGCTGTATTGAAAAAATTCCAAAAGAAGGTAGCAGAGGTTCAGAGTCAAATAAACGCTAGAGAAGAGAGGGGTCTTGTGAGGGATCCTATGCTAGATACTGCATATCAAGACCTGGAAGAGCTTCGTGACTCTCTTATGCAGGCGCAGCAAAAGCTATTTGAAGTAGGTGTATATATAACTATCTACGCTGATAATGAAAATGAACTTTTTAAAATAGAAACAGAAATAAAGTCTATTTTGGATGCAAAGTTGGTATATATAAAACCAGCTCTTTTCCAACAAGAAGAAGGTTTTAAAAGTACACTTCCTATAGGAAGCGACTTGTTAAATGTTCATCAAAAACTGAACTCTGAGCCACTTTCTTCTATATATCCTTTTGTTTCTTTTGACCTTACATCAAACAAAGGAATACTTTATGGTGTAAATAGACACAACAACTCTCTTGTAATATTCGACAGATTTTCACTTGAAAACTACAACTCTATAACCTTCGCAAAGTCTGGTTCTGGTAAATCCTTCGCAACAAAACTAGAAATACTTAGGTCACTCATGTTCGATATAGACGTTATAGTTATCGACCCAGAAAGGGAATATGAGTATCTTGCAGAAACAGTGGGTGGAAGATATTTCAACATCTCACTTTCGTCAGATCACCATATAAACCCTTTTGATTTACCTATACCTTCAGCAGATGAAACAGGGGCAGATGTTTTGAGACAAAACGTGATACACCTTGTAGGTCTTTTTAGAATACTACTTGGTGGTCTTACACCAGAAGAAGACGCTATTATAGATAGAGCTATCACAGAAACATACGCTATAAAAGATATTACTCCAGACTCTGACTTTTCTAACATAGAGCCCCCTCTATTATCTGATTTTGAGATGGTTCTTTCAGGTCTAGAAGGAACGGAGTCACTCTTACAAAAATTGCACAAATACACTCATGGGTCTTGGGCCAATTTCATAAACCAACCTTCAAATGTAGATATAAATAAAAAATTCGTTGTTTTCTCTGTAAGAGATCTAGAAGACGAACTCAAGCCGGCGGCTATGTATATAGTGACACACTATATATGGAGCTCTGTTAGAAAAAATATCAAAAAAAGACTTTTGGTAGTAGACGAAGCTTGGTGGATGATGAAATCAGACGACACAGCTTCTTTCTTGTATTCACTAGCTAAAAGAGGGAGAAAGTACTATTTAGGGCTTGCTACTATCACTCAGGACGTGGGAGACTTCATGAGATCTCCTTACGGGGTTCCTATAGTCACCAACTCTTCACTTCAGCTTCTATTAAAACAATCTCCCTCTACTATAGATACACTACAAAAAACATTTAACCTGACAGATGAGGAAAAGTTCCTATTGTTAGAGTCTGGCATAGGGGAAGGAATATTCTTTGCTGGGTTAAAACACGTAGCTATAAAGATAATAGCTTCTTATACTGAAGAGCAGATAATAACCTCAGACCCATCTCAAGTGCTCCAAATAAAGCGTGCTAAGCAAGAGTACGACGATGTGGGCAATTAGGTGCCTTATACTACAAAAATAGGTTATAATATAAGTGTGAAAAAGGTTTTAAAAAATCTCACTTTTTTGGTAGCTCTGTTTGTTCTACCTTTATTTTTACATGCTGAGACTGGTGGTTTTGCTATAGGAATAGATCAATCACCACAAAATCCAAACCAAAAAGTAAAACTAACTATTTCTGGATATTTATATGACATAAATAGTGCTTCTGTGTCTTGGTTTAAAAATGACAAACCTATTCCTGGATCTGGTAGATCTATAACAGTCTACACTCCAGACTATGGTGTATATGACAATTACAAAGCAAAAATACAAATATCAGGTAATTATTTTGAAGTTTTTTATACTTTAGGTATAGAAAGTGTGGACCTGATATATGAAGCCGACAACACATACACCATGCCTTTTTATAAAGGTAGGCCCCTACCTAGTAAACAATCAGTAATAAAAGTCAGTGCTATACCGGGTTTTTCAAATGGTTCTTCTTTGGTAAATACTTCAGATGTAGTATATGACTGGAAACAAAATGGTACAAACCAGGCGAACTACTCTGGTCTCGGAAAAAGATTTTATTTATACCAAAACAGTTATTTTTATAATGTAGATGACATAGAAGTATCTGTGTCCAGCAACGGAAAACTTGCATCTAAAGATGTTGCTGTAAATTTATACCCAGAAACTATAATGTTTTATGAGAACCACCCAACACAAGGTGTCCTTTTTAACAAAAACTTAAGTTCTGGTGTTTTCCTCCCAAACAACTCTGAATACAGTATGGTGGCATATCCTTTCGGGTTTAGTGTAAAAGATGCGACAAATAAAGATCTTACTTATTCTTGGAAAATAAATAACGAAAAAATAAACACTCCGGACAAGAAAAATATTCTCAACTTAAGAACAGGGCCAGAAGCTGGGTACTCTGTTATCAACTTGAATGTAGATTCAATATCCAAACTTTATCAAGAAAGCGAAAAAAATTTATATGTTAACTATTAAAAAATTTACATTTTCATTATTGATAATAATATTTGCTTTTTCTGTATTTAAAAGCGCTTTTGCTATCACAGAAACAGGAGTGGAAATAACACAGTTGCAAGAAGACAGTATAACTAAAAACTCTATAACACTTTCTGGTGAATACACCTTTGAGAATTGGGGGCTAAAATATCCATATGGGCTCAAGTTTGTTTACGGAGAAGACCCAGACAACCTAAATCTAGAGACTGAAAATATTTTAACCGAGGATATTACCCCTCCTTTCACAGGCGTAAGAACTTTCACTTATACAATAACAGGTCTTACTCCTAATACTAGCTATTTTTATAATATAAAAGATACCAACACTGAAGTTTTGGGGGAGTACATGCCTGTAACTGGTTCTTTCATCACAGAAGCTTTGGTAATAGGAGGCACAGTGGGTGATACAAAAGTAAATACCGGTGGTAAAGATATATCAAACGTAGGAATACAAATTGGAAATAACGCGACAACTATAAACACAGGTACAAACTGTGTAGAAGAAGATAATAATGAATACTGTTTCTTAGCACCTTTACCTGGTTTTAGTGATAAGATAGATGCAAGTTTTGGTTTTGGTGATTATGTAAACTCTCTTATAACACTTGCTATAGGTATAGCTATAGTACTAGCAATACTCATGATAGTTATAGGTGGGGTACAATACATGTCCACAGATGCGTTTTCTGGTAAACAAGAAGGAAGGGAGCGGATAACTAATGCACTTATTGGGCTTGTTATAGCTTTGGGAGCATACACAATATTGAACACAATATCTCCCAACTTAGTAAACTTCAACGTAAGTGTAAAAACAGTTAGCTTCGAAGCAGATCCTATAGATTTTTCTGAGCCACCTGTATTAAATGCTGACAATACATATGCTGTAGCGGTAGGGCAGCAAGAGTTGGACGGACAAATATATAAAACTGGTTGGGCCTGGCCAAATGATACACCTGATATAAGAAGTTATCTTGAATCACAAGGGATAGAAGTTACAGCCACTAAAGGGACAGATGCTGATTGTGATTATGTCGGTGAAAAAGGTTGTACATCCGTAAAGTTTGATAGTTCTATAAGCGGTTTAGTTTTAGATAAAATAGAAACACTCCGAGCGGCTTGTAACTGTACTCTTGTGGTCACTGGTGGATCAGAGTTTTGGCTACATAAAACTCACGGCCCTGGAGCAAAAGCGATAGACTTTAGTGTAACATCAGGCCTTACAGAGTACATCACAGGTTCTAGTTCTTTCCCGAGTTCTGGATCTTGTAAATGGTATCCATTGCCGGCGTCTGATTTTGGAGGAAAAGGCTGCGCTTTAGCAGAACACGCAGCGTGTGGAGCTGCTGCTCATTGGCATATAAACTTTGATAGAGATCCAAATAAGAGTTGCCAAAGTAATTAGTTATGAAAAGAAAAAGATTAATAATATTAATATTGATAGTACTAGGTCTAATTATAGTTTTTGCTGTTTTTGGTAGAGGTAAGCAAGTATCTACACAAAACACTGACCAGTCTGGTAGGTCAGGTTTTTCTGATATATTTTCAAATCTTGGCAATCTATTTTCTCCATCAAATAATACAGGTACTCCTACAGACAACACAAACCAAAACAACCAAATAGATAATACTATTCAAGATGGTTCTGTATACACAACATTAAAAAAAGTGTCTTCTGAACCAGTAGCAGGATATACTTTTTATGACTATGAAGAAAAAATAGAATACACAAATCAAGATGGTAAGAAAGAAGAGGTTGTAGAAAATAAAAACCTAATAAGATACATGAAAAAAACAACTGGCTTTGTTAGCGACACAAACACCCAAGTTTTTCCTTTGACGGAAGTTAGGATATCAAACACCACAATACCAAAAATACAAGAAGCAGTATTCTTTAATAACGCAACAGGAGTAATAACACGACTCTTAGACGACGACCTAGAAACAATAAAAACTTTCCAAGGCACCATAACACCTGGGTCTGGTTCCCAACCAGGTAATGTAACCGGAAGTTTTATAGAAGAAAACATCCCAGAAATAGCTATCTCTCCTAATGGTACTAATATGGTTTATTACAAAAAATCAAACTATGACACTTTCTTTTATAATAAAAACCTACTTACATCTGGAAATGACTCTTTCTTTAATACTAGTTTTTATTCTTGGCTTATGGACTTTACCAATGAAAACACCCTTACTTTGTCCACAAAAGGATCTTACTACACAGATGGGTATGTGTACTCACTTCATTTAGATGGAAAATTAAATAAAATACTTGGTGGTAAAAAAGGTATGGTAGGTAAACTAAGTCCAAATGAAAATTATCTATTGTATAGTATAAGCCAGGGAAATAGTTTCAAACTATACCTTTATGACATAAAAGAGGGAAGAGATGTAGATACAGGTATACGCACCCTAGTAGATAAATGTGTTTGGGGTAAAGTGAGTCAATACATATACTGTGGCGTCCCACAAAACCCGTTAAGTGGTATTTACCCAGATGATTGGTATCTAGGTAACAAGAATTTTTCGGACTCTATATGGAAAATAAATGTATCAACAAACTCTGCTTTCAAAATAAGTGATGTAAGCTCAGAATCAAAAGAAGATATAGATGTTATAGAACTACAAATAAACTCTCTTGATAACAGACTTGGTTTTATAAATAAAAACGATTACAGTCTTTGGATGTTGGATCTATAAAATAAAAGCCCGCCGATAAGGCGGGTTTTATTCTTCTATATACTCTATTACTACTCTTCTTTGTCTACCTTCCCCTGTGGAGTTGGTTCTTATGTTTGGTTTGTCTTGTAGGAATTCGTGGACTATTCTTCTGGCAAAAGGGTTCATTGGTTCTAGCTCTACGTTTTTCTTGAAAAATTTAGCTCTTTCAGCCATCATATGAGCTGTGGTTTGAAGGCTTTCTATTCTCTTTTTTTCAATACCGTTTATATCTACAACCACAGAAGGTAATAAACTCTTATCTGTAAAAGATCTTTCTATTATTTTTCTGCCCAAATAATTTATAGCGCTTTGTAAATCTGATATTCTGTTTTCTCTATTTTCTATTTTTTCAGTTGATCTTAGTTCCATCCATAGTGAATTTGATTTTGGATTGTATTCAAAAGAAACTATGTCTATAGGTAGAGCGGATTTGTTTATTATATCTTCATAGATTTGTCTTATATCTTCTTTTTTCATACTAAGATTGCTTGTATTTATTTTCCAACTTCTTTCTTATAACATACTCCTGTACGACAGTAAAAACGTTGCTGATAACCCAGTATAGAGATACGGCGCTGTTTATAGAAAAAGCTATTATAGTAACAAAAACAGGGAATATATACCTCATTTGGAAGCTCATAGATGTAGATAGACTTTCTTGGAAGTTTTTAGGCTCTGTGTTTTTAGTATCAACCTTTTTAGGGTTGAATTTCTGAACAACAGAAGCTTGCAAGAACTGACTAACCCCAGCTAATAGAGCTAAGAATATGCTTCTTTGTGTAAGATCTTGAAAACCAAAAAGTGTATTATTTATATTATCAGGAAGGTTTATAAAAGAGTAAATAACAGCATCAGGGTTGCCTATTCCTTTTATAAAAACACTATACAAAGCTATTATGATAGGAAACTGTATAAGAAGTGGAAGACAACCAGAAAAAGGGTTGATGTTTTTTTCCTTGTACAACTCAAATGTCTTCTTTGCTTGTTCTTCTTTTGATAAATCTGATTCTTTTATTTTTTTGAGTTCTGGTTCTATAACCTTCATCTCAAACTGACTTCTTATAGATTTTTGAGCAAGAGGAAATAGAACGAGTTTTACTAAAATAGTAAGTAAAACTATAGACAGAGCCATTGAGTGCCCAGGTAAAAAGCTTACAAAAAATACTAGAACATTATAAAGAGGTTCATAAAAAATGTTTTGCCACAAACCTTGCATAATGGTAGGATTCTACCTTTTATTAAGGATAAAATCAAATAAATACCATAAATAAAAACATTATTATCCTTTTGACAATATTATTTTACAGGATCATAACCACCTTTGTTCCAAGGGTTGCATCTAAGTATCCTATAAATACATAAAAACAAGGATTTGGGAAACTTTTTTTTCTTAAATGTCTGGCTGCAATATTCTGAACAACTTGGGTAAAACCTACAAGAGGGCTTGTAAAAGCCAATAAAAATAAGGATTTTTTTGAAAAATTGGTATATTTTTATCATTTTATATCCCTTAAAATAGTCTCTTTTAGCTCTTTTTTGAGAGTATTTTGGTTGGTTAAAGCCTCTTTTTTAGGGTATACAACTACAGAAAAACCTTTATTTTTCAATGTAAAATCCTTAAATTGGTCAAAAATTAACCTTTTTAGTTTGTTTCTATCTGTGGCCTTTTTTGATATTTTTTTAGACACAACCACACTTATTTTTGATGGTTTTTCATTATTTTTATTATAAACCAAAGAAAAAAGGCTTTGAGAAACCTTCTTCTTTTTCAAACCATCCAATATATCAAAGTCTTTTTTTGATAATTTATGTCTTTTTGAAAGCATTATTTAGTCTTAGTTTTGGTTGTTTTTACAGCAATTTGTGCTCTACCTTTTCTTCTTCTAGCTGTAAGAACCTTCTTACCAGTAGGGGAAGAACTACGAACCAAGAAACCGTGTGTTTTTGCTCTTTTTCTTTTCTTTGGATTATATGTTACTGACATGGCTACACTATAATTAAAATTTCGAAAAAAGGCAATAGCTGTTGGTAAAAAAAGTTTTACACAGATTTTCAACACTCTTTAAACTTTGTCTATATTGCTAATGTGGATATTTAGTATAAAATCGTACACATGGTTACAAACACCAAAGAACTTTGGGGAAATTGTTTATCTTTGATCGAAGGGGAGCTTTCAAAAGCAAACTTTAATACTTGGTTTAAAAACACTTTTATCTTAAAGGTAAATGAGGGTACTTTGGTTCTTGGTGTCCCTAATGAATTTGTCAGAGACTGGTTAAAAAGTAAATATGAAAAGACTATTCTCAAAACAATTATAAATTTTGAAGATTCTGTAAGAAATATAGAGTTCGAAATAGCTACGATAGACAAAACACCTAAAGAGGATATCTATATTGGTGAAGAAGAAAAAGAAGATCCTAACCAACTACCTCTTTCTGACTTATACATAAATAAAGATGATAATTTAAACCCAAAATACACCTTCGATAGATTTATTGTTGGTTCTTTCAATGAGTTAGCTCACGCAGCATCACAAGCAATAATAAAAAATCCAGGAGAAGCTTATAACCCTTTCTTTGTTTATGGTGGAACAGGTTTAGGAAAAACCCACTTACTACAAGCCACAGGCAACTCTATAAAGAAAAAATTTAAAAATGCAAAAATATACTATACAACATTAGAAAAATTCTCAATAGATTATATAAACTCACTTCAAACAAACAAACCAAATGAGTTTAAAGAAAAATATAGAAAATATGACGTATGTATTATAGACGATATACAGTTTTTGAGTGGAAAAGAAAAAACCCAAGAAGAGTTGTTTCATTTGTTTAATGAATTATATGAAAAAGGTAAGCAAATAATATTTTCATCAGATAAACACCCAAATTATATTGCTGGGTTAGAAGATAGACTCAAATCAAGGTTTCAAGCTGGTATGATAGTTCAGATAACAGAACCTGACTATGAGTCTAGAATGGCTATTTTGAAGGCAAAAATAAAAGAGGGTGGTTCTGTTATAAACCAAGAAACCTTGGAATATATAGTTAAAAACGTAGATGGTAATGTTAGGGAACTTGAGGGTGCTTTTAATTCTGTTGTATTTCAAAGTCAGTTAAAAAAGAAGAATTTATCTATTGGTGAAGTATCTAACCTTATAAAACATACAAACAAACCAAAGAAAAATATATCTATAAAAGAACTTATTACTTATGTTTCTGATTTTTACTCCGTGGATGAGGATTCTATTTATGATAAAACAAGAAGAAAAGAGGTGGTAAAAGCAAGACAGGTAATAATGTATCTTCTTAGAGAGGAGTTAAACATATCTTTTCCTATGATAGGTCAAAAACTTGGTGGAAAAGATCATACAACAGTTATACACTCTTGTATGAAAATAAAAAAGGATTTGAAAAATGATAATACTTTAGTAGATGAGATAGAAAGAATTAAAAGTGTGTTTAAGTAGTGGATTATGTTGTGGATATATGTGGAAAAAAATAAATATAAATTTTTATACACATAGATATTAGTTTAATTTTTACATCTTTTACACAAATAAAAATTAAAAAATATATTTAAATTAAAGAGTAAAATTAATTTATCCACAGAAAATTGGCAGATAATAAATAAAATAAAAGAATATATGAAAATAACATCAAATTTAGACCTGTTGAAAAAGTACACACAAATAGCACTTAGATGTACTAGTAAAAACACTACACTACCTATTTTAAATTCTATTAGGTTAAAAGTGGAAAATAAGTTTTTAATAATAGAAGCTACCAACCTATCTTTAGGTGCTTCATGTAAATTTCCTGTAACTGTAGAAGAAGAAGGTGAAGTGGTTGTTAAATCGAGTGTTTTTGAATCATCTATAATGAATTTGAAAGATAAAAATATAAACTTATCTTTCGTAAAAGGTAATTTGGTTATAAAAACAAACTCTAATGAAATAACTATAAAAGGGGAAGAAAAAGATGATTTTCCAAAACTACCTAAAATAGAATCAGATATTAAAATAAATATTAAATCAGAGTATTTTTCAGAAGGTATTAAAGCTGTTGTTTGGTCATCATCAAACTCTGATATAAAACCAGAGTTGAGTAGTGTATATATTTACCACCAAGACAATAATATGTTTTTTGTTGCCACAGACTCATTCAGGTTAGCTGAAAGGAAAATAAAAACAAAAGGAGATATTGCAGATTTTACAACACTTATACCTTATAAAAACGCAGCTGAAATAAGTAGAGTTTTGGATATGGTTGATGACGAATTAACTGTTAGTTTTAGTAAAAACCAAATAAGCTTAGAAACAAACAGTGTTTATATAACAACAAGGGTGGTAGATAGTGTGTTTCCTGACTATAAACAAATAATACCAAAAGAAAAAAACACAGAAATAATTTTACTAAAAAAAGATCTTATTGAGGTACTTAAACTAGCTCAAGTTTTCTCTGATAAGTTTAATCATCTAAATCTAAAAATAGATAAAGAAAACAAAGAGTGTGTTTTTGTGTCTAAAAACCAAGACACTGGGGAACAGGAATCGAGAGTAAAAACAACAATAACAGGTGACACTGTGGAGGTAAATATAAACCTCAGATATATTATAGACGTTATGAGTATTATAAATGAAGACTCTATAGCTGTTAGTATACAAAACCCAAACAAACCTATTATAGTTTCTGGTGTGGGTAATAAAGACTTTACTTATCTTCTTATGCCAATGAATAGATAATGTTTAATATAAAAGACATATTACAACAAATAAGCCCTAAAATATCTTCAGAAATAAACAAAAAGAAGATTATTATTTCTATAATAGAAGATATATTAAATATAAAAATAGAGTTAGATCAAATAAAAATAAATAATAAAACACTTTTTATAAATATTTTTGGTGTTGAGAAAAACGAACTCTTAAACCATAAAGATATTTTAATCCAAAAAATAAACCAAAAAAATATTCTTATTTCAGATATAAAATAAACTAGTTAAAAGTTATAGTTTTTTCATCTACTCCTTTGTTGTAGTAAATATCATATACATTAGCTGTAAATATGTACTGTTTGTTTTTTTCAACAACATCTTTTGAGTTGAATGTTATTTCATAAGGATATGTTGTATCAGCTCCTATATATACTCCATTTACAAACAACTCAACTTTTTTAACATCGTAGTCTGTATCAACGTTAAAAGATATTTTTATAGTATCTGTATAGTTTATATTACTATTTGATGTTATTTGTACGTCTGTTTTTGTGTCTGGTGTGTGTATGTCGTCATAATAATCAGGTGCTTCTCCTATGGTATCTGTGTTATATAAATATTTATTTGTAAGCCACCAATTTTGTACAGAACTTTCCCAATTATTATATTGAGGATCTGAAGGTTCTAAAGGTATTGGTCCTAAAGGATTACTTTTATCTACCCAATGTAATATAGAGTGTACATTAGGTACTATTCTTTCTATAAGTGTTTCACTTGGTGTGTATTGTGTAGCTAAACCACCAGAAGCTGAATCTATAAGATACGTCTCACTTCCTTGCCAAACACCCCTTATAACAGGTTTTACACTATAATCTCCTACATAAGAATAATAAGGCTTCTCAAAGGCTGTAATAGGGTATTTTTTACTAGCTAGATCCATATAAGCTCTCCATGCGGCCCCAGATATACTAGAACCTTTTTTCATAGGAGAGTTATCGTTATTTCCACTCCAAACACCCACCACAAGGTTTGGTGTATATCCTAAAAGCCAAGCGTCTCTATTGTTGTTTGTGGTACCTGTTTTTCCTGCTACACCTATATCACCAAAATACAAGAATGATCTTGATCCAAAAAGAGGTGTACGAGCGACGTTGTCTGACAAAACATCATCTATCATCAAAGCTTCATTTTTGTTTATAACTTGTCTTGGGTTTGGTTCGTATTTTTCTACCACATTACCTTCACTATCTTCTATAAGAAGAATACCTGTTTTTTCTTGTCTTATACCACCGGTCGCAAACACTCCATATGAAGACACCATATCAAGCAAGGTCACTTCACCACCTCCCAAAACCAAAGTAAGTCCATATCTGTCTCCACTTGTAAGTGTACTTATACCCATATCCCTAGCTGTTTTTATAGAATCATCAACTCCAGCCAAGTATAAAAGTTTTACAGCTGGGATGTTTCTAGATTGACCCAAAGCATTTCTAAGTGTTATAGGGCCTTTATATAAACCGTCGTAGTTAGAAGGAGAATAACAAGTTTCTCTCTGCTCTCCCAAAGTACAAGATGAATTGAATTCTGTTTTTACATCAAATAAGACGGTGTCAGGGGTATAACCTTTTGTAAAAGCAGTGTAATAAACAAATGGCTTGAAAGATGAACCAGGTTGTCTTAAGGCTGTTGCGATATTATAAGCACCGTCTATCTCTGTATCAAAATAGTCTCTAGAACCGACCATTGTTATTATCTGACCAGTGTTTGGGTCTATAGCTACAAGACCTTGGTTTTCAGCATCCCAGTTTTCTTTATTTTTTATAGCGTTCTCGTATACTATTTCCTGCGCTTGTTCTTGGAGCTCCCAATCAAGAGTTGTTATTACTTTATAACCACTAGTGTTGAGGTTTTCTACTCCATACTTAGTTTCTAAGTAATCAAGTATATAAAAAACAAAATGAGGAGCTTTTATACTCTTTTTTTCTTGAGGCTTAAACTCTACCACTTCTTCTTTCGCTAAAGTAGCATCTTCTTGTGAGATATAACCTTGCTCCACCATTAGGTTTATAACAGTGTTTTTTCTATCCTCCAAAGCCTCTCTGTTTTTTCCATAAGGAGAATAATATGTTGGAGCGTTTGGTATAGAAGCCAAATAAGCAGCTTCGGCTATAGTCACCTCAGACGCAGATTTACCAAAAAACACCCTAGCAGCTTCTTCTATACCATACACAGTTCCACCAAAAGGAGCATCGTTTAGATATATGGTTAAGATACCATCCTTACTCATAGATTTATCTAGTTTTAGAGCAAGCACAACCTCTTTTATTTTTCGAACAATTGTTTTTTCTTTGTTTAAAAGAGTATTTTTTATAACTTGTTGAGTTATAGTAGAACCACCTTGGCTAAGGGAGTTTGATTTTAGGTTTGCAACTAAGGATCTTATTATAGACTTCACAACAATACCGTTGTGTTCATAAAAATACCTATCCTCTATAGCAACAAAGGCATCTTTTATATTTTGGTCTATTTTTTCAGAAGAAACCTCTATTCTTTGTATATCTTTATTTGTGTCATATAAAAGTACTTCTCCTGTACGGTCGTAAATCTTTGTAGAATTGAGGCTCACCCTCTCTTCAAAGTTGCTAAAATCAGGTAGATCAAGCGTTGCAAGCCATATAATAAAAAAACCCATCAAAACAAATCCAACACTAAAAATAGCCATAAAACCATTACGCCACCTCTTTAGGTGGTATTTGTTTATTCTAGTGAATTTACCCATGAGAAAATCATACCAAGAAAGACAAATATTAGGAAGTGTGATAAAGTAATTGTGTTTATGGCTAACGTTATAACTGATACAAAAAAGATAGAAGAAGTACTTTCTAGAGGAGTACACGACCTTTTTACGAAGGAAGAATTGATGAAAAAACTTACTTCCGGTAAAAGACTAACTATAAAACTAGGTACAGATGTCACTGGTGGGGAACTACACCTAGGACATAGTGTTATGCATAGAAAAATGCGTGATTTTCAAGAACTTGGACACAACGCTGTTATGATAATAGGTGACTATACAGTACTTGTGGGGGATCACTCAGATAAGGTAGATATGAGATCTGATAGAAGTAGTAAGGATATAGAAAAAGACTTATCTGGGTTTAAAGACCAATTCTTCATGACTGTTATTAAAAAAGGAACAAAAGTTTTAAGAAATTCAAAATGGCTTAAAAAACTAAGTCTTGGAGATGTTATCAACCTGACAAAAAATTTTACAGTTTCACAACTTTTAGATAGAGAGACATTTTTACTAAGATACAAATCAGGTAAACCAATAGGTTTAGATGAATTTTTATACCCAATCATGCAAGGTTATGACTCTGTAGCTATAAAAGCAGATATAGAGCTTGGAGCCACTGACCAGACGTTTAATATTTTGGCAGGTAGGGTGTTAACAGAACATTTAAATAAAGCACCGCAATGTGGAATAACAATGAAGCTTCTTTTAGGCTCTGACGGCAGGCCTATGGGTAAAAGTTTGGGTAACTACATACCACTTAAATCTTCTCCTTCAGATATGTATGGAAAAATCATGTCCATAGTAGATGGGGTTATATTTGATTATTTTGAGCTTGTTACTAGAGTGCCTATGGATGAAATAAACAAAATGAAATCAGAAGTACAATCCGGCGCCAACCCTATGATATACAAAAAGAAATTAGCGCACGAAGTGGTGTCTTTCTACCATGGAACAAAAAAAGCGGATGAGGCAGAAAACGATTTTGAGAATACTTTTAAAAAAGGTGATATACCAAAAGATACAAAAAAAGTAAAAGTACAAATAAAAGCTCCTATTGTAGATATTCTTATAAAAAATAAAGTTGTTAGCTCTAAAGCTGAGTTTAGAAGACTTATAGAAAGTGGCGCGATAACTTTTAAAGGATCACTAGAAGAAAAAAAGATTATAGATCCACATTCCTTAGCTGACGAATCTGGGTCTCTTAAAATAGGTAAGAAGAGGTTTATAAAAATAGAAGTTATAAAAAACAAATAAAAAAACCGGTATAAGTACCGGTTTTTTTATTTAGTCAAAAAGGTAGTTTTTACTCCTCATCATCAAAATCCATGTCGAAGTCATCAGAATCGTCACCGTCGAAATCCATATCATCTCCTTCTTCTGCATCATCATCGAGATCCATTTCATCATCAGAGTTCATTACAAGATCATCGGTGAGTACTTCTTCTTCAAAATATGCCATGTTGATTGGGTTATAACTATTTTTAATATCGACCATTTGACTAAAATCATAATCAAATTTCATACGCAAATTGTACCAGAAAGATTATTCTTTCTGCTATACCTTGCCACCACATACCTGTGGAAAACTAGGTCGGCAGGTATTCTAATAGAAGAAACCAGAATATGCAACAGCTAGCGCATCTATTTCGTCGTCTATATATTTTTTGTCTTTTGGTAAGGCTAAAACAGTCCTTATCATCTTCTCTACTGCTGATTTTTCACTTTTACCATAGCCTGTAATAGCTATTTTTACCTGTTGCGGGGATACTTCTATCACAGAAAGACCCAATTCTTTAGCTATATAAAGTACAGCCCCTCTTACTTGATAGACACCAGATATAGTCTTTTGGTTTTTGTTTACAAAAAGACTTTCCATCGATAGATACTGTGGTTTGTGTTTTACTATTATTTTTTTCAGTTCCTGACATATAAAAAAGAGCCTATCCTCAAAACCCATACCTTTGTCTGTTTCTATACAGTCAGAATAAACAACACTAAATACATTATCTTTTTTTTCCAATATTGCCACACCTAACCTACCATACCCTGGATCTATACCTATAATTTTTTCTTTAGTTTGCATTGGTTATAACCTCTTGAACATCATCATGCTCTTCTAGGGCTTCTATTAAGTTACCTAGTTTTTCTCCTGTTTCATCATCTATATCCATAGTTGTGTTTGGTATTAAGTCACCATCTTCATTTTTAGAAAAATTCCACATTACAGATCCTTGAGCACCCAAAGATCCTCCGTTTTTAGACAAGATGTGCTTTATCTCTGCGTTGGTTCTGTTGTTGTTGTCGGTAAGAGCTTTTACCACTATACCTACCCCAGCTGGACCATAACACTCAAAGATTACATCTATCATAGTAGAACTAGACTCACTAGCTTTTTTTATAGCCCTATCTATGTTGTCACTAGGCATGTTTTCCTTGCGAGCTTTTTCTATAGCCACACGAAGCCCTGGTGAAGATGTATCTCCTCCACATTTTTTTGCTTCATTTTGTATTAGCTTTACTAGCTTACTAAATATTTTTGATTTTTGTGCGTCAGTAACAGCTTTTTTGTTTTTTATTTTTGACCACTTATTGTGTCCAGACATGTTTTATTTTCTTAACTATTTTTCAATAAAATCAAAACCCAAATGTTCAAACCCCTTTTTTGTCACAGTTCTTCCTCTAGGTGTTCTTTCTATCATACCTTCTTGTATTAGGTACGGTTCTATTACATCTTCTACAGTGCTTGGGTCTTCTCCTATAGCAGCCGATATCGTTCCTAAACCAACAGGCCCACCTTTGAACTTGTCTATTATTACATTTAGATATTTTCTATCTATCTCCATTAGACCTATGTCGTCCACCATCAGTATAGACAAAGCGTCACGGACCGTCTGCTTGTCTAGTTTTTTACTATGTACCAGAGCATAATCTCTACATCTTTTTAAAAGGTAGTTAGCTGTACGAGGTGTAAAACGAGATCTCTTTGCTATTTCTGTGGTGGCTTCATCGTGTATATCAGAACCAAGTATTTCTGCAGATCTTTTTATTATTTGAGCCAACTCTGGTTCATTGTAATATTCTAGTCTAAATACTCCACCTGAAAACCTAGATCTTAATGGGGAAGATAACATAGCTATCTTTGTAGTTGCCCCCACCAAAGTAAAAGGAGGTAAGTCTAGCTGTATTGTACGAGCAGAAGGCCCTTTTCCTATAATAATATCTAGCACACCTCTCTCAAGCGCAGGATAAAGAACTTCTTCCACTTGCTTTGACAGCCTGTGTATTTCATCTATAAACAGTATATCGTTAGGAGAGAGGTTGGTTAAGATAGAAGCAAGATCCCCAACCCTTTCTATAGCAGGTCCAGAGGTTATACGTATTTGCCTACCAGTTTCTAGGGCTATAAGATTGGCCAAGGTTGTTTTCCCTAATCCTGGAGGACCATAAAAAAGTATATGTTCTGCTGCGTGGCCCCTTTGTTTGGCGGCCTGGAGCAGTATTTTTAGGTTGTCTTTTATAGGTTTTTGGCCAATATACTCCTCCCAGGTAAGAGGTCTCAAGCTCTGGTCTAAATATGAATCTTCTGTTTTTTTATTATCTGGACTTGACATTTTTATATGATTATGCTACACTATACCCAGTTGACATTTATCAACAGTTTATGCACATATTATACCAAATTTTAGGTTGCGTGTGCACTTCATTGCTGTAATAATATTGAAGCTCTAGAAAGAGGTATCTAATTTCTAAGCAATCAGACCCCTGAGTCTCTACAATAATAAAAAGGACGTAATGGTTCCCACTTTTGTGGATTTACTGCGACTATCCTTTGAGTTATTGTTACTCCAAGTCTTGAGGATTTGGAGGATTGTTTAGAAGTTAGAAATCTTTTTCTCCTCCCACGCCAAAAGCGTGGGTTTTTTATTTATTCATCTAAGTCTACTTTTTCAGAAACTTCTTCTAAAGTAGTGATACCTTTTACTACTTTTATTATTCCATCTTCTTTCATACGTAGTATTCCTTGGGTGTTTGAAGCAGATAATATCTCTCTTTCTGAAGGGTTGGTAGGTATGATGTCTTCTATTTCTTTTGTATTTACTTTTATAGCTTCAAATATACCTATTCTTCCTTTGTATCCACTACCATTACATTTTTTACAACCAGAACCTTTTTTCACCCCATAAGTATCTTTTATTTCTATATCATATGTATTTATATCTACACCCCTATCTTTTATTTCTTGCAATACTTTGTTTATTGTCCTTGTTTCTTCTTCTGTAGTATTAGAGCTTACACTGCAGTCAGCACAGACTTTTCTTACAAGTCTTTGTGCTAAAGCAAGAGTAAGGGCAGAAGGGATGGTTTTAGGATTTACTTCTAGATCTATAAGACGAGGGATAGCACCAGCGGCATTGTTGGTGTGCAGTGTAGAGAAAACAAGGTGTCCGGTTAAAGCTGCTTCTGTAGCAGTGTTGGCTGTTTCACTGTCTCTTATTTCTCCGACCATTATTACGTCTGGGTCTTGTCTTAAAGCAGAACGCAAACCTTCTAAGAAAGTATAACCTTGCTTAGAGTTGGTTTGAGTTTGGGTGATACCTTGTAGGTGGTATTCTATAGGGTCTTCTATCGTGATGATTTTTATCTCCGGGTCATATATCTTAGACAAGAATGCATACAAGGTGGTTGTCTTTCCGCTACCTGTTGGCCCGGTGATGATGATCATACCGTTTGGTTTCTTTATTTCCTTTATTATTATTTCGTATAGGTTTTTAGGAATACCTAAGTCCTCCAAAGATACTCTTATAGACTTTGGATCCAAAATACGCATAACAATAGTATCTCCATAAGCTCCTGGGATAATAGATGTTCTTATAGATATCTCTGTTCCTGTGTCGTCTAAAAATATACTAAACCTTCCATCTTGAGCCACCTGTCTTAACATGAGCTTAAGTCCTGAAAGAAGTTTTATTCTTGTATCTATGGAGTGGAATATGTTTGTAGGGAATCTATATATTTCCTCTAGGTTTCCATCTATTCTATATCTCATACGCACATCTTCCTCGGCTGGTTCTATGTGAATATCGCTGGCCTCAAGCTCTATAGCGCCGGCTAATATTATTTCTAATATTTTTGATGTCTTGTGCTGCTTCTCATTTTTGAGCTCTTCTATCAAAGTTTTTACATCTTCTATACTTTCTATTTTTTCTCGAAGGTCTTTTATGGTTTCTGGGAGGATATCTATACCTCCAGACTTTTGAACCTCAGCACGAGATATGTCTTCAAATCTTTCCCAAGCTTTTTCTAAAGAAGCTTTAGACGCCATATAAAGTATAGGAGTGAAGCCTTGGTTTTGAAGATTGTCTACAAAAGCTTTCACCTCACTTGTCTCAGGGCTTCTTACTGCTATATGGATCTTTGTACCTAGTATATTGAAAGGAGCAATACTGTTTTTCCTGGCTTCATCTTCTGTTATATGTCTTAGAGCGCTTGTTTCTATAGTAGTAGAAGACAGGTCTATATAAGGTAAGTTGTATTTTGACTGTGCTAAAAACTGCACAAGCTCTTCTTCCTCGCGAGCTTTTAGATCGTCTACTTTTCTTTTTTGTTTTTCGTCATCGAAAACAACCATAGTATTATTCTAACACTCTATTTGGTGTATTGCTAAAGCTGTCTATAAAGTTGTTTTCATAGTTGTGATTTATATATCTAAGAAAAAGTATTCCTAGCACTATCACAAGTATTGTCAGGAATAGACGTACATATTCGGCATAAATAAAATTCCTCAAGGCTTTTTTATCTTTTCTTTTTGGTGTATTTATGTTTTTCATATGTTTATTTTCTTTGAAAGTTTAAGATGCACTACGTGTCTATGGGTAGAAGTATATAAAGGTGTACAAGTATATAAAGTGAGTTCATTTTCTATAGTAGGGGATTCTATCTCTACTTGGGTCGGCAAGACCACTTCTGTGTCGTATGTTTCATATACATAAAGTACTCCTTCCCAATACACAAAAGCTCTATCTCCCAATTCCATTTTTGGTAAGTGATAAAAAGTGCTAGACCGCTGCCCGCCTATAGATCTGTATCTGTGTGCTACTAGTACAGTGTTGCTACCTTTGTCCGGTGTACTAGTAAAAGGTCTTCTCCAGACATTGTCTCCGACACCTTTTATACTAGTACCTTCTACTATTTTTTGGCTGACTCCTATACTTGGTATGATAAGTTGGTTTTCTTGTGATTTTTCTATTGCGTTTAATACAAACTCAGGTATCTCTCCGCTACTATTTTTGTTTTCTAGTGCCAATATTACATTTGGGAAGAAGGGAAAGAAGATAAGATATAAAGACCAAACCACAGCTAAAAATGTAGCTATTTTATTTATCTTTATAAGACTCTTAGCTCTCTTTTGTAGTTTGGCTACTTCATAATCTGACATAGATATATTTTATCAGAAATAAAGGATATTTTGTGCAAAATAAAACACACCACATATGTGGTGTGTTTTATTAAACTTTTTAGAAGTTTATAGTTTTTAGACTTAATTTCTTTCTTCTTGATTGAATGTAAAATACTGCTGCTATAGATATGATTCCTAGAGCTATCACTATAGTACTTTCTCCACTTGTTTGAGCTAGTGTAGCATCTGGGCCGATAAATGATCCTAGAACAACCCCACCTTCATTATTACTATCATTGTTGTCATCGTCATCATCATTGTTGTTGTGGCTTCCACCACCTCCGTTGTTGTCTAGGTTTTCGTCTCCTAGATCTACCGGGCCTCCAATATCAACATTATCTATTACCTCATCACATTGTTTTGGTTGAGATCCATATCTTACAAAGAAAGTGTCGTCGTTGTGTCCTATAGTAAGCCAGTATTTTACAATACCACCACTTAGGTTCACTTCATCATTACCAGCTTCTAGTAGAGATATACCATCTGTCATCTTTTCTACTTTATTGTCACCAGATTCGTCGTTGGTGACAGCTTCTGCTGTAGTACCAAAGTATTCTATACTACCATCTACGTGTTCAAACCCTTCTCCTGGAAGTAGTCCGTATGAAGGAAGCATAATTCTAGATTGACCAGAAGACATTCTTTCTACCACCAGACCTTTCCACGGTTTGTATACGCTTTCTGTATATGGATCATCTACCCAGTTTGCCCCATCATATATAAGGAACCATGTTCCAGAAGGGATAGGTAGAGGGTTGTTTGCTAAGAACACATCAGCTGTTACATTACCTGGCGCTATGTTAAGTGCGCTATCTATGTTTACTCTAGCAAAAGCTAGATCTGTACAAGAGTTGGCGTTTTGACATTGGTTCGTACAGTTTGAAGTACTATCACACATTTCCCAAGGTTGGTTTATGATACCGTCTCCGCAATAAGGAGCGTATGAGTGTGATGTACCAGCGTCTGTCCATCCATAGTCTGGAGTATCTATATCTTCCTCATCTAGTGGAGGATGCCAATCATCTTCTACACCATCTCCAGTGATAGTAGTATCTGTATCTATAGGAGGGAAGTAATCATCTTCTACACCTCCACTTATATCCATAACATCTACTTCATCTGTAACAGTGAAATCTACGTCATGTATAACACCTACTTCATCACCTCCTCCAAATGTAAATCCACCAGAAAAAAGCTTCATTTTAGCCTCAGCAGAGAACACAGGTACAACAACCAAAACAGCAAAAAAGGCAATAAAAGCAATATTCTTTTGTATTTTTAATATTTTCATACTTCTATTATATCACCTACTAGACAAAATGTCAATACTATTGCATAAACCAAAAAAGAGGTCTCGTGTAGACCTAAATAGACGTGATTGACAAAAAGCTAAAAATATGATATAGAATAAGCAAACCTCTGCCCGAACCGCAGAGCCGGCATATTGCCAAATTCATTCTCAAATTCAAAAAAGGCCTTGGAGGGCCTAGCGATATGAAAAATATCTTTATATTAATCCTTGCGGTTCTCGGGATGAGTACCGCAATCGCAAATGTTGCCAACAACGGCATGAAAAATCGCGCCAACTCTGGTGCGGATTATTACATGCCTATGGATCAGATCGTAAGCGATATTAGTGCTATGGATCAAACAAGAATCAACTGGTCCATTAAAGGCACCCTTCAACTCATTGCTGATGACATGACCCGTGAAACTGGGCAGAATTACTCTGCTCAGGATGTTTACGACATGATCGTAAATGGCGAGTATGAAATCATGACCATCCGCCAGTTCGAGCAGAGGTACGGCGTAAAAGTAAAGAACTTCTCCTATCACAAGGAGACACGGGAGTTTGTGGAGGATACAGATCCTTCACACCAAGATCCTGAGCAAAGGATCTTGGTATTCAAGCCAGTCGGTACATTACTCGTTTATGCAGCCTTCAAAGAAGGTTGTGCAAATCTCCAGAAGGGGATAGGCTGGAGAAAGGATGAAGATGAAGAGGTTACGACCTCTGAGTCCGAGTATGCAGTAAACGAAGGGAATGCAACCGCAACCGCTTCTGCCAACGCATCTGCAGACGTCAACGTGAACGTAAACGTTCACGAAGACGAGGAGTACTCCGTTTATGACGGAGGAAATTCCGGTGGTGGATACTATGACCAAAGTTGCGGTTGTTATCAACCACAACCTCAAATGCAGTTCTCTGCGTTTGTGGGTTTCAACACTGGATATGGTTATTTTCCACCTTCACCACAGATTATTTATGTAAATGATGGAAGTGACGGGGATGTTTATGTTAATAACGACAACGACATAGATATTACCATTAGTGGTGATGACGATGAAGATCCTCCTGTTGTAGACGATGGAGGCCCACACGATGGTGGCGACCCTGGTACAGGAGGACCTCACGAAGGGGGTGATCCACCTATCGAGGGATATGCGGATGGCGGTGATGGACGTTTGGCAGCTGAAAACTCATGGGAAAAGGAGGTGAATAACCTCCAGGCCCAGGAGAAGACAGCTGGTAAGAAGAACACTCAAACTGTTCAGAATGTTCCGGAAACGGACAACCTGAGTGGCAAGAATAAAACTTCTTATTCAAAACCATCAACACAGACAACCAATACCACTTCACACAACAACCAAGGTGCCCAAAGCATCAAAGTTGTGAAGAAGTGGACACCATCTAACCAAACAGCCAGTGCTGGAAAAAACCAAACCGTTGCTCAAAACAACGGGCAGGTTAAAGCCAATGCTGGGCAGGTTAAAACCAACACCAACACTGTGACTGAAAACTCCACTAGAAATAATACTGGTTATGCTAACCAGGACTACTGGTGGAACAAAGGTCAGTACGCTTCCAATGCGTCCAGCGATGGCCGTAACGGAGGCAACAACTCTGGTTACAGCAACAGCAATGGTAATAGCCGAAACGGTGGCAACACCAACAACGGCTATGGCCAAAGCCAAAGCGGTAGGAATTATTCCTACTCCGGTCAAAACACCGGAGACCGCAACCAGTATACTACTGGTAACAACCGTCCCACCTACAACGGTGGAAAACCATACTCCGGTTCGGGGAGTATGGGAAGACCTGTGGGGGCTGTAAAAGGCCCTATGGGGAATACCTCGCGGACAAATTTCCGCGGACGGTAAAAAGTTTTAGGAGGAGTACAGCTGAACAGCAGAACTCCTCCATATTTTTCTCCTCTTAAGTTGTAAGATTTGAGGTGAGAAAAGTGTCATCATAAAAGACACTTCTCCTATAAAGGAGAGCAACACTATTTTTTGTAACTACGTATTTTTATCAAAACTATACAAATAGGTATAGGTCTATTTGTGTGTTGACAAAATAGGTAAATTATGATATAGATAGTGTGTTATTAGAAGAAGGACTTTTATTATAAAAAAGTCAAAATCAAACGAAAATTATGAAAAATATTATAAAAACAATAAAAATATTTGCTCTTGTAGCTGTATTTCTAGGAGGTGCTTTCACTGCTTTTGCAGCTGATACAACACTAAATCAACACCCTTCAGACCTACCTACATTTAGAGTAAGAAACCACACAGACCTAGGTCCTTGTACTACTTCATGTTCATGGGCTTCTTCTACCAACGCTGACGCTGGTGAGATAGTTTCTGTTATTATTTATTATCACAACTCAGGTGACGCTATCGCCCAAGACGTAACACTTAAGATAGGTGGTACATCAGGTGGTACTACTGGTAGCGCTACTACACACGTACTTTCTGGTACAGTAGATGCAGACAACGCATCTCCTGCAACAGGAAGCGCTACTATATATCTATCGTCTTCACAGACTCTTACATATATAGATAACTCACTTATATATTATCCTGACCAAGGTGATGTGTACTACACACTACCTGACGCCAACCTTTTCTCTACTGGTGTAGATATAGGTGACTTGGGTATTGGTTGGTACAACCAAGGAACAGCAGTAGCTAAGTTCCAAGTAAGTAACGTTACTACTCCTACAGTGTATGCTTGTAACGACGGTATAGACAACGATGGTGACGGACTTACTGACTATCCAGCAGACCCAGGATGTTATTCTTCTTCAGATACTGATGAATACAACTACACAGGTGGTGCTGGTAGTGCTCCAGTAGTAGACACTCTTTCAGCTACAGATGTAGATGAAGATAGTGCTACTCTAAGAGGTAACCTTATCTCTACAGGTGGATATACTTCTACTGTGTACTTCAAGATAAGTGACAACGGCTGTTCTTCGTTTGACGCCACAACTTCTTCTAGCTCTCTATCTTATCCTGCATCATTTTCTGTACACTTCTCTGGTCTAGAGTCAGATACAGAATATTGTTATCGTGCATATGCTTCTAACGCATACGGACTAGATGAAGGACCAAAGATTTACTTCACTACAGATGATAACAACAACGGAAACTTTGATGTTACTACTGACTCAGCTACAAATATACAAGACGACAGAGCTACACTTCGTGGAGAAGTAGAAGCTGGTGACTATGATGTAGATGATTGTTGGTTTGAATGGGGACTAGATGACCATGTGTCTGATCTAGACGAAACAGAAAACGTAAACTGTAGTGTAAACGACGGTGATACAGAGGACTTCGACGAAGTTATCACAGGTCTAGACGCTGATGAAACATATTACTTCCGTTTTTGTGCAGAAGATAATGATGGTGAAGAACAATGTGGATCTATCAGAAGCTTTAGAACAGATGACAACGGAACAAACTTCTCACCTTCAGGTAGAGCAAACATCATCACTACTATAGCTACTGAAGTAACAGGTTCATCTGCAAAACTAAACGGTCTTATGACAGAATCAGGAGACAGCTATACATATGGATACTTCGAATGGGGTACTTCTACAGCACTGTCTTCTCGTACAGCAGATATATCACTAGGTGATACAAACAATGATATCGCTTTTGGTAACTTTGTTATCAACCTTTCACCAAACACTCTATATTACTTCCGCGCTTGTGGAAGAAACGAAGGAGGTGTGGACTGTGGAGATATACTTTCATTCCGTACATTATCTGGTGGTTCATTTACTTATACTGTACCTACTACCACAACAACAGTAACAAACATTTCTTCAGGTACAGGTGGAGACGCTAGAATAATGCTAGAAATAACTTCTCCTTATGAGAACGCTTGTCCTACAGATATAAACGACTACACAGTAACTTACAAAAACATATCAGGTAGAGACTTGTCAGATGTAGTACTTAGAGTAACTCTTCCTGTGGGGGTAGACTTCCGTAGATCAAGCAAAGGAGAGTTTACAGCTTCTGACAACACTCTTACCCTAGAAATAGGAACACTAGAGAGAAATGAAGAAGGAGAAGTATCTATATCAGCTGATGTAAACTACAAAGCAGTAAATGCTGGTGAAGATATACTTGTGACTACAGCAGTGATGGCTTATACATACGAAAGTACTCTAGGCCAAGAAGACGCTATAGCTTACTACATACATGATGTAAACAACTGTAGAAACGGTAACACTCTTGGAGCCTTCGCACTGTTTGGTGGAGCTGGGTTCTTCCCATCTACACTACTAGGATGGCTACTACTTATACTAGTTATCATGGCTCTTATCTACGCAGGTAGAAGACTGAGCGAAGATGCTAGAGCAAGAAGAGGAGCTACTGTAGCACAAAGAAGTTCTACAAGATCAGTAGACGATCTCCCTTACTAATAAAAAAATAAACTAAAACAAAAACCGCAGAAATGCGGTTTTTGTTTTTTTGATATATACTGTCCATATGCAATACCAGATGAATCTAGAAAACATAAAAGATGTGGCACAAAAAATCTTGTATGAAATACGAGAAAGGAAAGTGGACAAAAGAGCTACGGTACTAGCACTAGAAGGAGACCTTGGTGCTGGTAAAACACACTTAACAAAAGAAATAGGAAATATTCTTGGTGTAGAAGAAGAAATAAACTCTCCGACTTTTGTCGTGATGAAAATGTATGAGACTAAAGATAAGGACTTTTTGCACTTGGTGCACATAGATGCATATAGACTAGAAGAAAAAGATAAAGACAACCTAAAACTAGAAGAAATATTTTCTCGTGAAAACACTTTGGTAGTAGTAGAATGGCCGGAGATAATAAAAAACGTTCTTCCTGAGAACAGGATAAAAGTGAGTATACAACACTTAGAAGAGGAAGAGAGGTTGGTAAATATAGACTAATTCTCTCATTGACTTTCGGGTATTTTCATGATATAATAAAAAGAAAAGCCATCATGAAAATGAAAGTATTCCTTTCCATTTTTGCACTGATGCTCGGAATGAGCGTGAGTGCACAAAACGAACTTGTAAACCCCGTTCCAAAGACCGTAATGGTCATGGATGGGAAGATGTATACCGCTACGCCTGCGGAGGCGAAAGCAGAAAAAAGCCGCATCCAAAAAATTTACGGAGACGTAGTCATCTACGACTTCGTAGATTCACTCCAAAACGGAGTGATTGTGGCCGTATCGAAAAAGTACGAGGTGTCGTTTTTCTACCGTGGTTATACCACTAACTACATCTGGGAACAGGTGCTGGTAGTGGACCATGTCATGGATTATGACATTAGTGAGGATGGTATCATTGTAAAAGTGAATCCACCAAAGTCCCCACCGCAGGTGGTGTGGCTCAAAGAAATTTCAGGTGAGTATTTGGTCGAAAGATCGGAATCGCCAGAGGAATACCGTCAAATGTGGGCGGAATTCTACAAATAATAGCCTTGGAAGGCTTTAGTTGACCGTCATCCAGTTTCTCTGGTGAAGGTTTTTTTATTTTCTTCACCCAAAGTCGCAAAAAGTGTATGATAGGGGTATGGCAAAGAAATATTCCAAAAGATTGGTTGTACTAGATGCGCACGCTATCATCCACCGTGCTTATCACGCCCTTCCAGACTTCACTACAAGCAAAGGTATACCTACCGGTGCCTTGTACGGTATTTGTAATATGCTACTTAAAATAGAAGGAGAATTCCGACCAGACTATATAGTCGCAGCCTATGACCTACCAGGAGGGACCTTTAGACACGAGACTTTTTCTGATTACAAAGCAGGTAGAGGTAAAGCTGACGACGCACTGGTGAACCAGATGGAAAGATCTAAAGATATTTTCAAAGCATTTTCTATACCTATATATTCTCATCCTGGATTTGAAGCAGACGATATCATAGGAACGATAGCTGAAATTACAAAAAAAGATAAAGACCTCCAAGTGGTGATAGCTTCTGGGGATATGGATACACTTCAGCTAGTGGAAGGTGACAAAACCGTAGTCTATACATTTAAGAAAGGAATAAATGACACAGTAGTCTATGACGAAGATGCGGTGATGGAAAGATACAACTTTTCACCAGTAGAGCTTATCGACTACAAAGGTCTTCGAGGGGATCCTTCTGACAACATACCTGGTATAGCTGGTGTCGGAGAAAAAACTGCTACCATGCTCATATCACATTTTCATACTATAGAAGAGATGTATAAAAAGCTAAAAAATGGTGAAGTGGGTGATATAAAACTTTCAGAAAAAATGAAAGAAAAAATATTGGAAGGAGAGAAAGAAGCTTTGTTTTCAAAAGAGCTGGCGACTATAAGAAAAGACGCTCCTATAGAATTTACTTTACCTGATCAAAAGTTTAGAGACAGGTTGGACTTTGAAAAGATAGACAAGCTTTTTGCCGAGCTGGAGTTTAAGAGTTTGCGGACAAAAGTAAAAAGTATTTTCTCTATTGAAGAAGCTATAAATACCAAGCCAAAAGAGATACTTACAGTAGATAAGGAAGAAGTAGAAAAGCTCAAACTCGGACTTTGGGTGCTAGATTCCAACCGTACTCATATAGAAGATGACGAAGTTCTTAGTATAGCCAAAGCTAAAGACTTTAAAGAAGCAGAAAAAAATATTATTGAAAGTATAAATAAAGATGAACTAAGTTTTGTTTATGATGATATAGAACTGCCTATCATGCCGATAATAAAAGGCATGCAAGACAGAGGTATATCGCTTGACGTGAAGTTTTTGGAAAAAAAAGCTAAAGAGTATAGAAAAATACTGGAAGGAATAGAGAGGCAAATATATAAACACTCTAAAGAGGAGTTTAATATTAATTCACCAAAACAACTAGGGGAAATACTATATGACAAACTAGGCATCAAACCAGAAACAGGAAAAATAAAAAAGACAGCGGGAGGAGCCAGATCTACTAGAGAGTCAGAACTTCAAAAAATGAAAGGTCAACATTCTATAATAGAAGAAATACTCAAATACAGAGAACTAGAAAAGATCACCAACACATATGTGGAGGCGTTGCCGAAATACGTGGCAGAAGATGGCAAACTAAGAGCCAACTTCAACCAACGTGGTACTACCACAGGAAGATTTTCATCTGACAACCCAAATCTACAAAACCTTCCTATAAAAAGTGAATACGGAAAAGATATACGCAAAGCTTTTGTGGCGAGTCCAGGATACAAACTAGTCTCTATAGACTATTCTCAAATAGAGCTCCGAGTAGCAGCTCTTCTTTCTCAAGATGAATATTTTATTGACGTGTTTTTACAAAGAGGAGATATACACCATGCTGTAGCCAAAAAAGTATTTGGAGTAGACGACGCTGGGGTGACAAAAAACATGCGTAGAGAAGCGAAGGTTATCAACTTTGGAATACTTTACGGTATGGGAGTAAATGCTCTTAAGGAAAACCTAGGGTCTACTAGGAGTGAGGCGGCAGAATTTCACGAGAATTATTTTAAACAATTTCCTAGCATCAAATCTTATCTAGACAGTGTAGAGAATTTTGCTATCAGGAACGGATACACCAAAACTCTTTTTGGTAGGAGAAGATATTTCCCAGACATAAGGTCACGTATACCCTATATAGCAGCTCAAGCAAAAAGAATGGCTATCAACGCACCAATACAAGGTACAGCTACGGCAGACATCATCAAACTAGCGATAAAAGATGTGAACACTCTTATAAATAAAGAAAAATGGCAAGATAAAGCCTATCTTATCATGCAGGTTCACGACGAGCTCGTGTATGAGGTGAGGGAAGATATAACTGACGAATTTATCAAAAAGGTGGTTCCTGTGATGGAAGAAGTGATACCAGAGGAGTTTGTAAAAGGTATGAAAACAGTGCCTCTTAAGGTGGATTATGTGGTCGGAACCAGCTTGGATAAAATATAATCTTGACTAAAGAGCCAGAAAGAAGATAATAAAGACATGGATATAAAATCAATCTCAAGTGAAAATATCAACGCCATGAAGGTACATCAGATACTAGCTCATTCATACCTTATATATTTTGGTGTATTTGTTTTTGGGGTACTTTTGGACTTTTTCTTAGGAACTATGTTTTTTATGTTTCCAGGGCAGACATATGTAGGAGTAGTGTTGGTATGGATAGGTTCATATCTTCTATATTGGGCTCAAAAGACTTCACGGAGAACTCATAAAAAAAGAAACAGTGAAGAAAGAGTAGTGGCCGACTTTATGAGAGGTCCTTACAAATACACCAGGACTCCTTCACAATGGGGACTAATGATGATGGTACTTGGTTTTGGTCTTTTGGTTCAGTCTATGGTTGTCGTAGTGTTAGCTGTGATTGTTTTTATTTTAATGAAACTTACTTTCATAAGAAAAGAAGAAAACAGACTTTACCAAAAGTATGGTGAAGTATATATGCAATATAAAAAAACAGTAAGGTGCTAACATGATATATCTTGTAGTAGGTGAAGACAGAAAAACTGTAAAAAAAGAAACACAGCTTCTTATAAAAAACCAAATGAGTAAGAAGAATCTTTTTGAAGTCTTGGAAGGTGGAGATATATCTTTTCAAAAACTATCAGACATGGCACTCTCCTCACAATCACTCTTTGGTGAAGATAGTAGCGTTATAGTAAAAGATTTTACTGAGTCTTTTGATTGGGAGAAGATAAAAAAGAACTTAAAAATATTTCAGGACTCAGAAACCAAGTTCTTTTTTGTAGAGTCTTCACTTAACAAAACTGATATTTCTTTGTTTGAAAAAATAAAAGCAAATATAAAAAATATTGAAAATAAAAAAAGTGTAAAAGAAGTAAAAAAGAATCCGTTTCTCATAACTAACTATTTTGAAAAAAAAGATGTGATCAATACTTGGAAAATTTTTCTAACAGAAGTAGACCAAGGAGAAGGGTATTATAGTATAGGAGCTAGAATAAGTTGGAAGATAAGAGATATGATATCTAAAAAAAGTTTTACCAAATGGACAAAAGACGAACTGGTAGAATTTTCTAACAATCTTATATCTATAGAGTCTGAAAAAAGAAATGCAGGGGTTCCTATGGAAATAGAACTCGAAAGATTGATACTAAATATAAAATAAAAAATAGAAAAATAAAAAAGAGGCCACGCACATGATATCGACACTCGTCAAAAGCATATGTGTGGCCTCTTGCCTTCTTAAATACGTATTTATTCAACGCTAGATGCGTTATTAAAAGAACTATAAATTGTTAAACATCCCCCTGATTTAATGCCTACACAATTTTGTGCTTGAAAAAATCTCCAATGTTTTTACCCTTAAGGCGGGTGACCTTCTGGAACTTTTCAAGGACTTTATTTGTTTTTATTATATACTATTTTTTCCTTTTGCAATACTTCTTCTGTGGAAAAACGCAGACCGGAGCCTGCGTTTTTATCTTAAAGCAGGTGTTCTTCCTGCTCTGCCAGCTCTTCTATAGCATAGAAGAAGGCATGCCAGGCATTGTCCTGCCAATTTTCATTTTCTTTATCCCAGATATCCTGCCAGAATTCTGCGATACTGTTTTGGGTTATGGTGTACATAGGCTCGGTTTTTTATGATTATATAATATAGAAGGGTAGAATGTGCTTGATACTTTTGTAGATCTGTGTTAATTTATTGTGTACTAAATCATCCGCCCGTAGCTCAGTTGGTAGAGCAGCTCCCTTTTAAGGAGATGGTCGTAGGTTCGAATCCTACCGGGCGGACACGAACAAAAAACACTCCCTGCGGAGTGTTTTTTGCATCATGTCCGAGCCGGAGCAATGTTTTTGTTTTAAACGAAGCGAGAAGGCAAAAACTGCGAGGCGGGCCCGCGAGATTTTTTCGTCAGAAAAAATACTTGTGGGGACACAAGGACAAAATACCTACGGAGTGTTTTTTGCATTGTGCCCTAGTGTGGGTTAGTATTCTAGTATGAAAACAATAAGAGCTTTGTTCCACAATATTCGCAGTGCACACAATATAGGTGCTATGCTTCGTAGTGCTGATGGTGTGGGTATAAAAGAGGTGTATGTATCTAAAATAGTCCCACTTCCTACTGACAGGTTTGGTAGAGCTCAACCAGAGATATCTAAGACAGCACTTGGTGCAGAAAAGGATATAAAGATAAACGTGTACGAAGATTTTTCTTCTCAAATAAAAAGTCTCAAAGAAGAAGGATTTAAAATAGTCTTCGTTGAACAATACCCTTCATCTGTAAAATACACAGACATTCATTTTTCTAAAGAAGAAAAAATTCTCATTTGTATGGGAGAGGAAACAAAAGGTTTTACAGAGGAAGAGATATCTTTAGCAGATGTCATAGTAGAAATACCGATGAAAGGGAATAAAGAGTCGCTCAATGTAGCTACCACTTTTGGTATCATATCTTTTGCTATACGAGACTTTATCTAAAGTCTACTGTTCTAGCTATATCAAAAAGTATATTTTGATTTGTTTCTGTCAGGTTGTTGCCATATAGCAAGAGGTTTTCTCTTGCACCTCTATCTATAAAGACCTCTGTTCTCGTGCCATATATACTTGCAGGTTTTACGTATGTTGTATCAAAGCCATCTATTTCACCATCGGCAAATATGTATTTAGTATCGGTATCTTTTATTGTTTTTTCTACTAGTGTTCCAAAATCAAACGTATAAGTGACACTACCATTGGTCAGCTCTCCTGAAAAGGTGTTTACACCTGAGAGCTCGTTGTATGAGAAATCACTAGGCATATAAAATGAAAAGTAAAATGTATCATATCTTATCCATCCTGGAGGGTAAGATGCGGCTTCTAAAGTAGTTTCTGGTCCACCTACAGTAGGGCCGTAGACTATACTCTCATCGTCTATGTCTTGTCTTGGTGTGATGAAAGCTGCTGTGCCTTGCTCTTTTACTCTTTGTACACCTCCAGTGATAAACCAAAGTATCCATATCACTATTAGTATAAGTATTAAAAATCTAAAATCTCTAAATTCGCTAGCCATATATTATATGGTATCTATTTTTGGTGCTTATCGCAATAGTGACTACTTCTTCCTGCTATAACTTTTCTTATTATAGTGCCGGAGCAACCTTTTTTTGTACATTTTTCACCTGTTCTTCTGTATGCGTTGTGTCTGTGTTGGAAAGCGCCACGTTCTCCATATATATTTCTATAATCACTCATAGAGTCACCGCCAAAGTCTATACCTTTTTTGAGCACCTTTTTCATTGCTATGAACATAGCTTTATATTCAGAGTCTTTTATATTTCTGACAAACCTGTCTGGTCTTATACCAGAAAGAAACAGCATCTCGTCGCTGTATATGTTGCCTATACCTACTACTAGAGTCTGATCCAAAAGAGCCTTCTTTATTGGCCAAGAAGGTTTTTTCGATATTCTTTCTTTGAAGTCTTTTTGTGTGAAGTTTTTTTCTAGTGGCTCGGGACCGAGGTCTTTTAGGTGTTTGGAAGTAAATATTTTATCTGTCTTTTCTATAGTGACCTTGGCAAACTTTCTAGAGTCGCAAAGTACAAGATGAGACCCATTATTAAGACTAATAACAAAATGCACAAATCTGTTATATGGGTCGCGCAGGGAATCACTAGAATTTTTGTGAGGAGACCAAGAGTTTGTTTTTTTGTTGTAGTCATATTTTCCATACATCATGTGACCTGTCATCTTCATGTGGACCAATATAGTTTCGTTGTTGGATAAATGAATGAGAATATTTTTTGCTCTTCTTTCTGATTTTACTATCTTTGCGCCTAAAGATCTTTTTTTGAGATCTTTGAAAAAAGAAGGGTTTTTTATAGAGTCGGCAAACCTTTTGTCTTTTGAATATAAATCAGTCCAAACATCGGTAATTTTCTTACCGACAGCTGTAGAGCGGATACCTTCTACTGTTGTGTGGACTTCTGGGAGTTCTGGCATGAGTCTACTTTATCGTATGAATAAATAATTGCAAATAAAAAAGCGAAGCTATTGCTTCGCCTTATCTTCACCTTGCTATATAAGCAAGCTTTGAGTTGGAAAATCTTTTGTCCCCAGTCACTTCTTTATATAAGCCTATATAGTGGGGGATAGTAACATTGTCTACATCTAACCCTTCTATCTCCAATAAATGAAGAGGGGTATCATTCATAAACTCATAACCGGAAATATCTCCCAGAAAAACATTTGAGAACAGATCGAGTTCCATGCGAACGTGGTCATGAGCAAAACAGAAACGTTTTTTGCGAAGCTCCTCGCCGACCTTTCTTTCCAGGAAAGAGGAGTAGGAGTCTTCACTTATAAGTCTTTGTTTTTCTGCCAGTCCTGCACTAGTCTGATATTTTTTCGTCCAGTAGAAACTGTTGATGTCATCCACTTTTCTCTTACGGACTCTTTCTGCTCCGAATTCTGTCTTGAGATAGGTTTGAGATATATCAACACTACGAGTGTTTTTAGGCAATCTCGCGATGTTAATATAATCCAACAACAGAAACTTTCTCTCATTTTCTATTGGAGGCTCATCAAATAAGTTCAAAATAGCACTGGTTGCTTTCTTGAGTTTGGTTTCGAAATCTGTGCGATTACTGAAGATCTCAAAATGTTCAAAGTCCATCCAGGCTCTTTGTATCTTATCTTCGAGCAGGCAGGCTTCTTCAGCCGTGCTCTCATAACGGGCTTCGTTGTTTGTGTTGTCGAAAAGTTCTGGTAAACCATAACCTACAGTTACCATGTCTACAACAAGATCGTAAGCCTCTACACCAGCTACCACTCTGTTTAGGTTGTATTTATCCAGAAGTCTTAAGAACTCTTTTTCACCGACATAAGCCTCCTCATCTAAAAAGCCTCTGTCATAGATAATGAGTATTCTTGCTTCCTTATCTTCTTGAAGCAGACTTTCAGCCGCTTTTTCCATATGAGCATAGTCGAGCATTTGGAGCTCTATTACATACTCTTGGAAGGGGATCATGCCTACAGATGCTGGTGATATGCCACCTATTATTCTTGCCGTCGCGGCTTCGGAGGCGATGAGTACTTTTATACCCCTTTCTTCTGCTATCTCTTTTACATAAGGTATCATGCTGGATTTGCCACCCTTGGGTCCACCAGTAAGAACTACTCTTTTAATATTATCATTGTTTATTTTCCTCATAAAAGATCGTTTGCCCATAATATAGCACAAAGAAGGCAGGCCTTCATCTTTTGGGTTTTCACAAGCAAGGTTGTACAAAATCTTTACATAGTATAAACTCGAGGCAGTTATGGAAGGTAGATCAGTCTCAAAAAGTGAAAATACACCAGCTCCAGAGAAAAAGGAGCAGCTGACAAAAAAGGAAAAGGTATCCACAGCTTTTGATATTGCTTCTAAGTACGCAAAAAAGTATGTTCTTCCTAGAGACCGTTCTCCAGAGACTATGCCAGAGAGTAAAGAGTCTTTAAATACTATATGGATAACAGAGCTGAAGAAAGAGCTACTTAGTTATTATGATGGAATAGAAGACGAAGACAGAGGTCTAAATATCATACAGTCTACTATACAAAAGATAGATAAAGAACTTGGTCTTCTGAACCCAGAAAGGGAAGAGAGTATAGGTTATAAAGAAAATGATTATATGTATATGCTTGAAAACTTGTACGGAATAAAAAGAATAATAGAACAAATAAGTCTCGACCTAAACATCAACGAAAACAGTGACAATATAGATTTTGTTATTTATAACCTAGAAAACAAGTTTAGATAATGAAAGACTTATACGAAAAAATAATGAAGATAGACATACCTCACGAAGACCAGCTTGGAATACTGTGGCTTGTTAGAAGTATGAACACAGATGACAGAGAAAGGATGATAAGTATATTGGTGGGCAACCCTGATATTGCTATAGATTTTTGGCAGAGTTATAAATCAAAAAAAGAAGCCCTTGTTGCCAACGACCCATCTTTGTTTGAAACTATACTAGAACAAGAAAGAAAAATGCTCGACGAAATGGAAGAATAGCTATCCTTGTGAAAGCCACTTGATAGCTTCTTTTATTATCATACCTGTGTCGTCTATGTCTCTATCTATTTGTGTCAGTACGTCTCGTATCTCTCTTTTGTCATAACCCAAAGACTCTAAGGCTAAGTACACATCGTCATAACCTGATACGTTTTGACCATATTCTTTTTCTACCAAATTGGATAATTTATCACGAAGTTCTATGACTATCTTTTCTGCTGTTTTCTTACCTATACCTGAAAACTTTGTAAGATAAGCCGAGTCTGAGTTGGCTATAGCTTTTTTTAAGTTTTCTATTGGTTCTGAAGAGACTATACCTAAAGCACCTTTTGGTCCTACACCTGAGACTGTAAGCATCATTTCAAAGAGTGCCAGCTCTGATTTTTGCATAAATCCATATAGATCTATAGCGTCTTCCTTCACGGAGGTGTATGTATATATTTGTATAGAATCTCCAGCTTCACCCGTGTTTATAAGTGTATTTGCTCCTAGATATACCAAGTATCCCACACCACTCACGTCTATGGTGATGGATTTTTCGTCTTTATCTATAATATTACCCCTGAGGAAACGTATCATTACATCTAATAGTATATTAGAATAAGCCTGATTTACCAATACCATGTTGCAAAGTCACAATATTGTGTTATTATTGGCTCGCATGTACGGAAGTGTCTCTCCATACTTGTTTGGAAATAGAGGCTAGATAAAAGGACCACCTCATTTTCTAAATATTAGATAAATAATCAAATTATATGCCAATAAAAGATTCTGCAAAGAAATCACTTAGAGTTTCAAAGAGAAAGAAGCTTGTAAACGACAGAAGAAAGAAAACTCTTCGTGATACTTCAAAAAAAGTTGAGAAAGATATCAAAGCTGATAAAAAAATAGCAGCTCAATCTTTGTCTGCTGCATACAAAGCTATCGATAAAGCAGCAAAGAGAGGAATAATAAAGAAAAACACTGCTTCTAGAAAAAAATCTAAACTAGCAAGAATGGTAAACAAAGCATAAATATGCTTTACGAATTTTACGGAACAGAATGTCCACATTGCGAAAGAATGCGCAATGTTGTCGAGTCTGTAGAGAAAAAACACAACGTCACTTTCGAAAGAAAGGAAGTGTGGCATGATGAAGATAACCTAGCTTTTCTAAAAGAATGCGACAAGAATGACGAATGTGGAGGTGTGCCTTTCTTCTATAATGATGAAACAGGTAAGTGGATCTGCGGTGAAGCTACAGAAGAAGAACTAGAATCAATAATATAAAACAAAATCCCGGGAGTCTCGGGGTTTTGTTTTATAGGTTGTCCATTATTTCTTGGTCTCTTTCTTCAGCAAGTCTCTGAACTCCTTCGACTTGGTTCTGGACGTAGTCTATCTTACCTGTGATTTTGTTTTGTATCTTTTGGAAATATGTTTCACCGCTGTTGTCTTTATAAAAATATATAAAAGCTGCTAGTGCAATGATGATAATCAAAAAGAATTTTGCAAAACCTGCATCGTTATTTTTCATGGATACATTATATCAAGTTATCTATGGATAAGAAATTTTTTAATGTGCCCTCGCCAGGAATCGAACACACATTGACTTAATGTATATTTTAGTGTATAATATAAACAATATTTTTATTTTTTCTTTACATAAAAACTGATAAACAATGGGATCTAATAAGTTAGTATTCAACTCCAGGGGTGATAGCGCTTGGGTGGAATTTGCAAACGGAAAAGAAACGGTATCTTGGGATACCAAGGAAGAGGCTCTTGAAGCCTTAAACGACCTGTTTAATAAGGACAGGATATCTGAGGATGAAGTTAAAAAGTTTTCAAAGGAAATATTCCTGAAAGAAACTTTTCCTAGTATTTTTGATTCTGTGAGAATTATTGGGGCAATAATTGCTCTCAGTCATTCTTCTCTTGAACCGGATTACAAACAAATTGCTAATCCCACATTTGCTGTGTGCGACTGTGGGGCTAAGCCAATTCATGGATATTTCCATGATGATGATAATAACAAGGCAGGAATGCCTGTTATGTTCAAGAATCAAGCAAGAGACTTCACTAACTGGCTTTTGAAAAATGGTATTGTGTCAGAAGAAGGAAAAACATCTCTGTTCGTACAGATAGATATGACAGAACTTCCCGAACACCCACAGGTAAACTGATATTTTTCAACCGCTCTTTTGAGCGGTTGTTTTTATCTTCTAAGAAATTTTTTAATGTGCCCTCGCCAGGAATCGAACCTGGACCGACAGTTCCGCAAACTGACGTTCTATCCATTAAACTACGAGGACATGTAAGGTGATACTACCTTACCTTGGCTCCTGGTGCAATATCTTCTTCTGCTACCAAAAATATAGGTCTATCTTCTCCTACAGCCATAAGCATACCTTCGCTATCTAAGCCCCTTATTTTTCTCGGAGCTAAGTTTGTGCAGAAAAGCATTTGTTTACCCACGAGCTTTTCTGGCTCTGTGTACCACTCTCTTATAGCTGAAAGTATTTGTCTATGTTTTTCTTCTCCACAATCAAGCTCAAATCTGATCAGCTTATCAGAGTCTGGTACAGCTTCTGCTACTAGCACTTTGCAGAGTTTCATTTCAAGTTTTGTAAAATCTTCGTAAGAAGCATTTATTTTTTCTTCACTCATATTATTTTTTATCTAAATACCTTTGTAATATATGCATCGCTGCTATATGGTCTATTTCTTTTTTAAAATCTTTCTTCACCTGTCTTTGTGTATTTGTATTTCCTTTTGTCATCTCTCTGAGTCTTGATTCGTGAGAAGTCATGGATTCATCTTGATAGTCTACTTCGTACCCAGACTCTTCTAGGAAACTTTTATATCCTTCTATCAAAGATACTAGTTTGGTGTCTTGGTCTTTGGTGTATCCTATGACCACAGTTTTTACCCTTTGTTCTTTTATATAGAGCATCAGAGATTCTTTTTGATTTGCTGAAAACACTTTACCTGGGAAGGCTATCTTCTGGTTTTCATCTGAGTATGCAGTACCTATTCTTTTTGTACCTATATCAAGAGCTATTATCTTCACAAATAGAGATTATCATATTTGTACTTTTACTACAATTTTGCTAATATGCTCGTACCAGTATTTCTGGTGAAAAGAATAAAGTATTTGCTAAAAGATACTTTGAAAAATTAAATAAATGGAGGCGTGGCTGAGTGGTTGAAGGCACTTGTCTTGAAAACAAGAGACTGGGCAACTGGTCCGTGAGTTCGAATCTCACCGCCTCCGCACACGATGGAAATACCCAATGCGAAAGCGTTGGGTATTTTTATTGTGCAGAGGGTTGCCGCGAATCCTATAAGTTTATGCCCACCTCTGTAAAAACAAAGAGCAAAGCGATTATGTTTTTAAGAGAAGGGTAAATCTCGCTCCCTCCGCCAAGACAATTTAGTATCGGACGACCCGAGTGTCTATATTTTGCAACACTTCTGGAGACCTCGATATTCGTAAAAAGTTCGAACCTGTGAGGGATTCGAACTTTCTGTATTTTTGGGTATAGGAGTGAGGGGTGACCCACGTGCTTCGAAGAGCTTACACCCCTCATTAAGAATAAAGTATCGGAGCGACCCAGATACTTTATAAAACAGAGACCACCTGAAAAGGTGGTTTTTGCTATACTACTAAACATGAACACGGAAACACTAAAAGATTTTATAGAAACTCATTGGGGTTTTGAAGAGGTTGTCTTGGAACTCCTGCAAAATAAGGGCGATAGGTTCGTGTATAAAATCATTTCTAAAGAAGGTAATTTTGTTATTAAAATATCTGATACAGAAAAAACGGTAGAACAATTCAAGAAAGATTTGTATATGCTTGAATATGGGCCACGCATCGGATTTGACTATGTTCCAAAAATTATAGAGACAAAAGACGGGAGCTCGTATTTACATTTTCAAAATAGATTTCTTTTCATCATGGCTTTTCTTTCGGGGGAAAGCCCTGAAAACAACCCTCTGGATTGGCATAAAATTGGAGCGCTTACAGCCAGGCTCCACAATATTAAAAATTATAAATACACTATCGATTTTAACCCATTGGATAAAAAAGGCGGAGTTGATGAGTTTTCTCAAGCCCTCTCATTTGGGAAGGAGTATAGGGAGCTTTTTGCGACACTGCCAGATTTTTCAAACCTACCAAAAACTCCTATCCATACCGATATTGGTCTTCATAATTCTATAAAAAAAGAAAATGGGGAGATTATTTTCATTGACTGGGATGACGCTGGGATTGGGTTGCGTATTTTAGATATTGGCTTTCCGTTACTATCTCAGTTTGTTGATGAGAATAATATTATACATACACAAAACGCCAAAGCCTTTTATTCAAGTTATTTTGAGAATGTACACATTCCTGTTTCTGAGAATGAAAAGAGGATGATATTTGATGCATCGTTATTCTTTGCTCTCATTTATTTACGCTATAGTGATGTCGATAAAACATGGCAGCGAATTCAATGGGCTTTGTCTCATCGTGAAGAAATAGAATCAGTGCTGTTCTAGTACCCCGACCCATACCCCTCAATCCATATTTAAAATATACCACTAGAACGCCTTATGGTGTCTGTAGGTGTGGGTACTTAACCCACGCGGCCCGCCAAGAAAACAAAGTATCGGAGTGACCCGGAGGATTATGATTGTAGGACGACCCGATTAGTCAAGTTTGCATATTTAAGTTAAAATACTGATATGGAAAGTTTTCGTCAAAGCCCAATAACAACTGAAAATGAAACTGAAAAAAAGCCACTAAAAGAGAGTGTTGATTTTGTGTTTGAACAGCATACTGAATTAGCGTCTATTGGTACCAAGGATCAGTACGTCCAATATATCGCGACTATTTTCCCAGATAGCAAATTCAAGGAAGTCGTATATCACAATTCAGATGCTGAATTTAAGAATGAGGGGTTCAAACCAATGAAGCCTAATTTTGATACGCTTAACAGCATTGAGGGAGTCTATAATTTCAGCTCGAATCGTACCTTTGCTCAGCGATATGGCATTAATACTTATGCTGTCGTCTTGGACATCCATAATGCTATTGAAGATACTTCTTCGGGGGAATATGTTGACGACATAGACAGACCTTTATCTGAAGCATTATTTAAAATAGGGAAACAAACCAAAGCGAATCCCTTCGCACCAGAATACGATGAAAATCTGAAAAATACCGATGCGGTGATTAATCATATTTCAGGAGAAGATTACATAGAAAAACATCCAAGAACTGGAAGGGAGTGGGGTGTTCCTCCTCAAACAGTAGTCAGCGTATTCCACGAGAATCAGATACACATTCTTGGTTCATCATCTGATGTGCAAAAGTTTCGTGAATTTGTTGAAAGAGAAAAATAGATCCCCGACCCACACACCTTATTTTAACTCCTAAAAGTCTCCTGAAATACCCTTACGGTGTCTTACCTCCCTGGTACTGAACCCATATGGCCCGCATAAAAATCCCGAAAGGGATTTTTATAATTGTATTGTTATAAACCAGCACTTTGTTTTTATTTTTCATGCTAGAATATAAGTATGGAACCCATATCCTGGCAAGAGTTGGAATATACTCCAAAAGAAAAGAAACCCGATTTTTATTGGGCTTTGGGTATTATTGCTGTTGCTTTGGGTGTGTCAGCTTTTGTTTATAGTAATCCGATACTCGGCATACTTATATTGGTAGGAGCTTTTTCTATAGCTATCATCTCGCTTCGCAAACCTCGCATGATGACATATGAGATATCTGAAAGAGGTATATCTATAAATGGAGAATTTTTTTCTTATAGAAGCATAGAAGCTTTTTATTTTGATAGAAAATATTATGGTCATTTGGTGCTCAGATTAGGAAAGGGAGCTTTTGCTACAGAAACCATAAACTTACCAGAAGGTGTAGATATAGATGAACTACATAACTTTTTTGAAGAAGTTATGCCAGAAAAAGAAACAGAAATGATAGAAACGCCCTTTCATCTACTATTTGAAAGGATAGGTATCTAAACATGCGCAGACTCAAAGAAAAAATGGTTGCATGGGTCAACAAGAAAATCGACAACCCACGAAAAGGTTTGTGGCTTTTTATTTTGGCTTTTTCTGAATCTAGTTTTTTTCCTATTCCTCCTGATGTGCTTCTTATAGGTATACTACTAACAAAAGAAAGAGCTCGTGCATATAGATATGCTTTTATTACTACTGTATCTTCTGTAGCTGGAGGAGTGTTTGGATATCTTATAGGACTTTTACTTTTCGATACCGTAGGAGCACAGATAGTCGACTTTTATCACTTACAAGAGGAAGTACAATATATAGGTAGAGTTTTTTCTGACAATGCATTTTTATCTATACTAGTATCTGCTTTCACTCCTATACCTTATAAAGTATTCACCATATCAGCCGGACTTTTTTCTGTACCTTTTATACCTTTCTTTGTTGCTTCTGTAGTAGGAAGAGGTGCGAGATTTTATCTGGAAGCTGCATTACTTAAAAAGTATGGGCCAAGCGTGTCTAAGTTTATAAAAAAATGGTTTGATTTGATATCTATTGGTATAATACTATTGATAGTTATCGCTTTAATTATTTTTAAATAAATGAAGGACAGAGAAAATGTATCAAAAATATTTCCTACACCAAGCTTCCTGGGGGGCAACTCTTTAGGGGTGGATATATCTGACAAATCTGTAAAATACGCATCGCTTTCTCCAGAAAATGGTGAATTAATACTCAACTACCACGGTAGAGAAGACATACCTGACGGGATAGTAGAAAGAGGTGAGATACAAGATCCTGAAAAACTTAAAGAGATATTTCGTAAAATAAAAAAGAAAGTAAAGAACGAATACATAAGAGCCGCTCTTCCTGAAGAAAAACTTTATCTATTCAACTTAAGTCTCCCAAAAATGCAAAACGAAGAGGTGAGAGATGCTATAGCTTTGTCACTGGAACAATACGTACCTATAACAAACGTAGATGTTATTTTTGACTTTGATTTTATAGAAGAGAAAAATGGTGAAATGCATTTCCAAGTAGGTGTGATACCAAAAGATATTATAGATAGCTATTTATCTTTGTTTGAGGGTACTGGTTTTACGCCTATTTCATTTGAGATAGAAGCGCAATCTATAGCCAGAGCTGTTATACCGAAAACAGAGACAGGAGCTGTAATGGTGGTGGATATGGGAGAGACTCGTACTGGTATATCTATAGCTTATAAAGGTTTTGTTTTGTTTACATCTACTGTAGAGATAGGAAGTGTACATTTGGATCAAGCTATAATGAAACATTTCAATATAGATGAAAAAGAAGCAAAACGAAGAAAAGAAAAATACGGCATAAGACAAGGTATGTCTGAAGAAAGTAATCTATTATCTGCTGTGGTAGACACTCTGACAGCTCTTCGTGATGAAGTAAACAAGCACTATATATTTTGGGGCAGTCACCCTTTTGATAATGGATCCGAAAGACCAAAGATAGAAAAAATGATTATGTGTGGTGGAGGGTCAAATCTTTCCGGGGTCACTGACTTTATGTCTGAATCATTAAAAATGATAGTAGAAAAAGCCAACCCGTGGGTGAATGTTAATTCCATGAAAAGATACATACCAGATATGCAAAGAGATGATTCTATGGCTTATACTACTAGTTTTGGATTAGCATTAGCTGATTACGACCATGATTAATTTATTACCATTAGAATATAAAAAGAAAATAAACAAAGAGATCATGGAAAGAGTGGTATCTATCATCTCTTTTATGGTTACAATAGTTTTTTTTGTGGGGGCCTTGGTAGCTATACCTTCTTTAGTGTTTCTTAGTTCCCAGACCAAGTCTGCACAAGCTGAACTCTCTGGTGTGACAGCTGTGTTTGGGGAAGAGTCTGGTAAAAGTGCGTCTGTGCTTATAGCTGAAAGAAGTGAGCTTATTAGTTATTTCTTTACTGAAGAAAATATACCTCTTTATCCTACAGAAGCTTTCAACTATTTTATAGAAGATGCAGGCGAGGGGATAAATATAACCAATTTGATATATAAACCAGAAGTAAGTAAAGCCGGGAAAGATGAGGTGTCTCAAATAACATATGTGGCGGGGATATCAGGGACTTCTGACACAAGAGATGAACTTATAAAATACAGAAAAAAACTTGAATCAAGAGAAGATATAGCCTCAGTGGATTTACCTATAGGAAGTTTGGTCGAAGACAAAGACATAGAGTTTAGTATAACAATCACTTTTAAATAGCATGAAAAAGACTAGAGTTTTTACAATAATAACCTCAGCACTGGCCATCATTTTTATTGCCGGATACTTTGTTCTTCAAGGTGTTATAGATAAAAAGTTCAAGGAATTGGAAGATGTAAAAAAACAAATCACTATAGCTGATAACAAATTCCTTCAAATACGAAACCAAAACCAACTCCTTTCTTCTGATAGTGATGAAGACGTACTCAACTCTTTATTTTTGAAAGAGGACAAAGTGGTAGATTTTATTGAAGAAATAGAAGGTTTTGATGATGTTTTAGGTACAGATACTTCTATAACAAAAATAGATGAAATAGAAAACTCTGCTACAGGAAACCCAGAAATATCTTTGACTATAAACTCTGTCGGGAGCTTTGACCAACTAATAGAGATAAGTAAGCTCTTGGAAAATATGCCATTTGAAGTTTCTTTTACTGGTAGTCAGTTATCACAAGAACTTACTAGAGAAGGAGAATTTGTAGATTCGTGGAAACTTTCAGCTGATATTATTATTCATACTTACAGGAAAAATAAATGAAAGACTTCATAGAAAAAATAAAAACAAGCTTTAAAAAGAAAGACAAGGAAAAACCATTTAAGAAAAAGAAAGCTTATAGAAAAAAAGACCTTTCTTTTATATGGAAGGTTTTGATACTTAGTTTTTTCAGTATTTTATTATTGCTAACAATTTTTGAATCTATCACTTTCTTAAAACTTTCTAAAAAAGAATTTGTCTTTACGGATGAAGAGCTTGCAGGGTTTGTTTCTGATGATAATTATGGTGTCCTTTCAGGAATAGTAGACCGCTTCACAAAGAAAAAAGAAGTATTTGAGGATATACTAGGCAAGCCCATGTTTATGGATGAGAGTGATATACAAGTAGACTCTTTGTCTGACACAGACGGGGGATCTGAGAGTGTCACTAGCAGTGTGCCAAGTAGCACATCAGGTACGTCTCGATAAAAGCTTGACTCATAAGGGTAAATATTGCTATATTTGAGACCGTACATATTGCCTTCGTAGTTCAATGGATAGAACGAGGGACTTCTAATCCCTTAATGTAGGTTCGATTCCTACCGAAGGCACAATTGCTTTTGATTGTTTTACATGATGAGCAATATAATGTAATATACCTTTACTTGCGCGATTAGCTCAGTTGGTAGAGCAGTCCGTTTACACCGGAAAGGTCGGGGGTTCAAGTCCCTCATCGCGCACAAAAAATCACCCCGACCGTGTGTCGGGGTGATTTTGTTTATAGGGTGATATAATCTTTATATGGGATACGAAGAATCATTTCTAGGTAATCTAGATAGGACATTAGAAAAACAAAGAAAGAATATTTTTGAGGACTCAAACAAACTGAAACAAATAGTCAATAAAATGAAGGAACTCTTCATTATTGATAAACCAGAAATCAGTTCTTTTGGTGATATACACAAGAAAGATGTTATTGATTCAGATTTAGAAAAACTAAAACAAAGAGAGGTAGATTTTAAAAATAGTGGTTCACAAGAGGATTTGCTCATGATATCAGAAATATTTGAAGGTATTGTTATAGCAGAATCTGAACAAAACGAATGGTTGGGGAGTAAAGCTACTGTAACTAGTGCGTCTAGATATGATGATGTTTTTAACGGTGTAGATGCTGTGTGTGAGTTTAGATCGGACGAAGATGAAAACAAATTTCTTGCTCTAGGTATAGATGTGACTTTTGGTAATGCTGATTCAGATACTCTAGATAAAAAGTTCTCTAAAATAGAAAAGATGATTAAATCAGGAGAGATGACCAATCTGAAGTATTTTAAAGACAGTGAAGGTAGAAATAAGAGTATGTACGCGCCTAAAGTAGTAGTGGGAGCAGACACAAATACAGTTAAAGAACTCTTTGATTTGTGGGATAAAAAAAAGAATAAAGAGCTTGCGGCTCATCCTTATCAATGTGGAATGGTTTTGACTATACAATATCAACTGTATCATTTTTATAAATTAGCTATGGATTATGGTCATGAAAACATAGCTGAATCCTATCGCAATGCTCTTGAGCAAGTAAATGACTTAGTAGAAGAAAAAAAAGATATGTACAATAGTATGCTTGAAGATAGTATGAAAGATACTGTTGTGAAAAGATTATGGGATAAAGTTAGACCTAAAGAATAATGCAACCAGGAATAATATACGAAGATGAATATTTGATGGCAGTAGCCAAACCAGCAGGGATGATGGTACACAGTGACGGCAGAAGTGACGAGTATACTTTGGCTGACTGGATATCAGAAAACAGACCAGAAGTAGTAGGTGTAGGTGAAAACATGGAAATAGACGGCAAGGAAATAAAAAGACCTGGCATTGTTCACCGTTTAGATAGAGACACTACAGGAGTGGTGGTCATAGCTAAAAACCAAGAAACTTTTCTTTTTCTAAAAAGACAGTTTAAAGGACATAAAATAAAAAAAAGATATGAAGCCATAGTTTGGGGACATGTGGCTAGAGACTTTGGGATTATTGATGCTCCTATAGGTAGAAGTAAGTCCGACTTCAGACAATGGTCTGCTTCTCGTGGTGCTAGAGGAGAGAAGAGAGATGCTAAGACTAGGTTTCAAGTGATAAAAAGATTTGTTTATGATGACGAAGACGGAGAAAGAGAAAAATACACTCATATAGCACTTTACCCACTTTCCGGACGTACCCATCAGCTAAGGGTGCATATGAAATTTATCAACCACCCTATAATAGGGGACAAGCTTTATGGGGCTGGTAAAAAGACAGCTTTTGATTTCGACAGACCAGCTCTTCATGCAAAAGAGCTTACCATTACTCATCCTAAAAAAGGCGAAACCAAGTTTCTCGCTCCATACCCAAAAGACTTAGAAGAGGCTCTTGCGGCAATCGCGAATTCATGATAAAGTCTTCCTCGTTATGGCACAGACAGTAAATGTTAATTTTACGCCGGTAAACCTAGCTTCAAGAAAGAATCTTGATATGAAAGCTGGAGATACAGTAAAGGTGTATTCAAAAATTCAAGAAAAAGGAAAGACACGTCTTCAGGCATTTGAAGGAGTGGTACTTGCTCGTAAGCACGGTGGTGAACCAGGAGCTACTTTCACAGTAAGAAAGGTGGCTAGCGGTGTAGGTGTAGAGAGAGTTTTTCCACTTTATTCACCTATGATAGACAGAATAGAGATAATAAAGAGAAGCAAGACCAGAAGAAGTAAGCTATACTTCATACGTGAAAAAGCTGCTAAAGAAATAAGAAAGAGAATGAAAGCTTTTGCTTTTGCTCAGTCATCAGTAGATTTTATCGAAGAAGAACCAGAAGTAGTAGAAGAAATAGCAGAAGAAACCGAAGCAATACCAGAAATGGCGGCAGAAGAAACTCCAGTTGAAGCAACAGCTGAAGAAGCGGCCCCAGAAGAGAAGACAGAAGAAGTACCAGCTGAAACAACTGAAGAAGAAACAAAGTCTGAATAATTAAAATCCCCGAAAGGGGATTTTTTGGTATAATTTTTTTATGAGAAATATAAAACAATATAAAGAAAAACTTGTCGATGAAGGATTTAAACATGTATTTGAGTGGAGAGATAGACCAGGTACGATCTACGAAATACACGCGCACAAAGACCGTGTATCTTTTTATCTTCTCGACGGTGATCTAACTTTTGAATTTGATGATGAGAAAGTACATATACAAGCTCCGACTAGATACGATGTGGCGCCCGGCAGAGAACACAGTGCTATTGTTGGAAAAAACGGAGCTTACTATGTGGTAGGAGAAATGATAGAAGGGGACTCTTAATTTTTTTGTGTCTTTATTGTACCAAGTTAGAACCTATTTCCAAAGTCGAACCTAATCGCACATCCGTGCGCTAAAGCGCCTCTGTGCGAAGCACAGAGCTTTTCCAAAGGAAAAGGACGGATATGCGAAATGCAAATGCGGAACGCGAGCGGAAAGAATTTTGCGGAGGACTGGGGGTCTGGGGGAAAGGGCTCCGCAAAATTTCCGCTTCGTGTGCTTCGCTGTTTTTTGGCTGGGCGGGCATTAAGAAAAGAAATACAATATTGAAATTTTGGCAAAGCCAAAATACATTCTTAGTTTGTGCTTGACCCACCCTCCCATTCGCGCACAAAAATTCTGCTCCCAAAAACAACTAGAAAAAGAGAGCAAAAAATGTTAAAATTGCACTATGGAAAATAATGGTTTCAATAAGATTATAAACAACATTAACGAACAAAAAGGAAATTTTGGTGAGCCCCTTATTGAAAAACTTGGTCTAAAAACTGGCAAGGAAGTCTCTCTGGTTAAACGTTCTCTTTCCGAAAATTCTGCCATTGGTGTTGGACAAAAAATTGAGGGCAAACTTATCCGTGATGTTCATGTTGGGCTACCTATTGAATTAGAAAATTCAAACACAAGTCCAATCAAAGAAATAAAAGAGGAACAAGGAAAATATTTTGTAAAAACACTTACTTCTGTGTATGAACTTTTTGTACAAGCACAAAAAGTGGGAAATTTTGAGAAAATTTCCCACTTACAAGATGAACTAAAACAAATTGAATCTCATTTAAGTGAACAACCTGAATCAATCCAAAAAATGTTTCAAGAAATGAAAGACAAATTTTATTCTTCGGTTGAAATAGATAATAAAAAATTTATGTTCACCCAATTAAATGGAAATGATGTAATGTCTTGGGTTGAAGATAAAAAAAATCCAGGCAAATGGAAAACTCGTCTTTTCAGGTTTTCTAGTTCAGATCACCAATGGAAATCACTGCCCGGAGAACGCGATGACGGAAGTTATATGAAAGGTGATGAGGATAGTCCTTTGCATCATTATGTGCAAAGTGCGAAATTAGATAAGAGAATTTATAAATTGATAAATTCTTTGCCTCAAAAATATAATCATTATTCAGCACAAGAATATTTACCCACTCCCCCGTATGGAGATACCAAAGGTCATTTTTGGAATGAATTTGAATTTAAGGAAAATTACCAAACATTAAAAAATAAAGAATGGGCTTCCTACCAAGACTTTTGCCAGAGGTTTTTTAAGGGTTATGAAAGATTTGTGATGGGTGCTGATGGTTTCAGAAATTTTACTTTAGACGGTGGTCTGTATAAATGGATGAAAAATCTTGAAAGCATTGCAGAGTTTAGAAATATAAAAACTGAACTAGAAAGATTAAACACTAATCCAGAATATGCTGAGGAGTTGAAGCAAAGCAGTCTTTGGCGAATGGAAAAATTTATCAATGATAAACCGGAAGTTAAACACTTTGCTGAAGTATACAAACAAAATATTGGTTCTTACGTTGAAAAATGTTTTAAAGCAAGATTTCCTGAAACAATGATGCCTGATTTCAAAAAATGTGTTGATAAATACGATAAGGTTGATATTGCTGAACAAGCACAAAAAAATAATATTCATATTGAGGAATACAAGGTAAATAATCCTGAAGGAGACGAATTAGTCTTTGCTATGGCATATGACGATAAAGGTCGAGTCTATATTGATAATATTTATGACCCAAGAGTAGAAATTAGTGATTATGGTATTCCAAGCGAAATAGTCCAAATGGGACATTTGGTTTACAAGCCAGAGGATTATAGACAACAAACATATGCAATTCCTGAAAAATATTTAAATGATAAAAATAGCCACAAGTATATTGACATAAGTGCATTGTGGGAAAATATCCCAGTGATTAAAAATTTCAAAGAAGAGTTAAGGGTGCGTGGTGTTTTGAAATAACTGCCTCGCCCAGCCAAAAAACAGCGAAGCACACGAAGCGGAAATTTTGCGGAGCCCTTTCCCCCAGACCCCCAGTCCTCCGCAAAATTCTTTCCGCTCGCGTTCCGCATTTGCATTTCGCATATCCGTCCTTTTCCTTTGGAAAAGCTCTGTGCTTCGCACAGAGGCGCTTTAGCGCACGGATGTGCGATTAGGTTCGACTTTGGAAATAGGTTCTAACTTGGTACAATAAAGACACCAGTATTGAACTTAGCGGTTGAGAACCAACCAAGGAGTGGGCGGCACAAAGTGCCGCCCACGCTGTTTCCCCTGATTTTCCAAACGCATTTGGAGCCGCGCCTGCGGCGCGGCGCACTGTTTTTTCGCCAAGAAGCAGGTTCGAAATCAGAATGCAATTTTGGCATAGTATTTGCTTTGGATACAAAAAGAATTTTTGTTTGAAAATATTTTTGCTATACTGGAAATGTTGTAACCAATTATTAGTTAGTCAGCAGAAAGGGCTATTCCAGATATCTTGACTAACGTTGAGGTTACAACACTGGAGTGGCCCTTTCTGCTTGAAGAAAAAATATATGCAAAAATTCTTTTTGTATGCTCGCAAGAGCACCGATGTCGAGGATAAACAAGTGTTGAGTATCAAAGCTCAATTAACAGAGTTGCGCGCTTTCGCCAAAAATGAAAAGTTGGAAATTGTTAATGAGTTTGTAGAAAAGCGTACCGCTAAAGTTCCAGGTCGCCCCATTTTTGGCGAAATGATGAGACGAATTGAGAAAGGTGAAGTAAGCGGAATATTATCATGGCACCCCGATCGTCTGGCGCGCAATTCTGTGGACGGCGGACAGATAATCTACTTTCTCGACATCGGAAACCTTGCGAGCCTCAAATTCCCTAGCCACTGGTTTGAAAACACGCCACAGGGCAAATTCTCGCTGTCCATGGCATTTGTCCAAAGCAAATACTATGTAGATTCTCTTTCCGAGAACACGAAACGCGGACTTCGCCAAAAAGTGAGAATGGGTATATTTCCAAGCCAAGCGCCAGTGGGATATTTGAATGATAGCCGAACAAAAACGATTGTAGTTGAAAAGAAAAAATCTCGCATTGTGCGTTTGGCTTTCGAGCGATATGTAAAAGGCAATCAAAGGTTAGAAGATATTGCAGAATTTTTGGCGAAGTCCGGTATTACAACCCGAACCGGAAAGAGAATCTCCAAAACCAAAGCGTCTTTTATCCTATCAAATCCGTTTTATATCGGCTTATTCAAATACAGTGGTGAACTCCACGAGGGGAAGCACGAGCCAATCATTTCAAAGAAACTTTTTGATGAAGCACAGGAAATGCTAAAACTTCGTGGTCAACCCGAAAGAAAACCACAAAATGAACCTCAACCATTTTGCGGTCTCATTTCCTGTGCTTCTTGTGGAATGATGATAACTGGCGAACACAAATTCAAACGGCAGAAGAATGGGAATGTCCACGAGTACACATATTATCGCTGTACGAAAAAACGAAAAGATTTTATCTGCAAAGAATCTGCCGTTAGAGAGGAAGAAATGAATCGCCAGTTATCATCCCTCATTCAAAAAGTTTCTTTGCCTAAAGACTGGGCGGAGGAATTATTGAAAATGGCGGAAAATGAACACAAAAACTCCGCCCAGTCTTTAACTGCTTGTGTGAAAGAGAAAGAAACGAAAATATCTGAAATTTCACAAAAGCTAGAGCGACTTCTTAACGGATATTTAGACCAAATTGTTGACGAGCAAGATTATCGAAATCAAAAAGCAAAATTATTGTCCGAGAAGAAGTCGCTTCAAGAAGAAATTTCAGATTTTTCACACAAGCAGAATGATTGGCTCGAACCGATGAAAGAATGGATAAAAGACGCACAATCCTTGGACAAAATTGCTTCTGATGATGACCTTTTTGCAAAAAAGGTCAAAGCCAAAGAAATCTTTGGCTCGAACCTGCTTCTTGGCGAAAAAACAGTGCGCCGCGCCGCAGGCGCGGCTCCAAATGCGTTTGGAAAATCAGGGGAAACAGCGTGGGCGGCACTTTGTGCCGCCCACTCCTTGGTTGGTTCTCAACCGCTAAGTTCAATACTGGTGCGCAGGAGAGGACTTGAACCTCCACACCCGTAAGGGCACATCCACCTCAAGGATGCTTGTCTACCAGTTTCAACACCTGCGCAAGACAAAGTGCTTAGATATTAACAAAAGAACACTTAATAATCAAACTGCTTTTTAGAGCTCTGTTTTCGTGATATCATATAAGGTATTATGTTGAAAGATAAGAAGTGTATCCCTTGTGAAGATGAGAATGCAAAAGCTATAGATCCATTGCTTTTGGACGAGTATTTACAAGAGATAAATGATTGGGAAATATCAGATGATAAAAAAAGTATTAGCAAGAAATATGTTTTTAGAGATTTTGTAAAGTCATTAGAATTTGCCAACGCAGTAGGAGATATCGCAGAGATAGAAGGACATCATCCAGATATCAACATTTCTTACAACAAAGTGAAGCTCACTCTTACTACACACAACATAGGAGATCTTACAGAAAACGACTTTATATTAGCGGCCAAGATAAACGCACTAGATAATATATTTATATGATATTAGCAATAACAAACGTAATACTAGGTATAATAGGCTTTTGTATAGCCTTCTATATTTTTCATAAGAAAAGTCACGAGACAGCGCTGGTGTGTCCTATAGGAAGTGACTGTGACGCAGTGGTGCACTCAGAGTACTCACATTTTATGGGTGTATCTGTAGAAAGGCTCGGTATGGTTTATTATCTACTTATTACGATCTTTTATGCTTTTGCTATCTTTTTCCCAACCCTTACAAATGGATTGATACACTTTATCATGCTTGGTATTACCTTAGGATCTTTTCTATTTTCTGCATACTTGGTATCTGTACAAGGTTTTGTTATACACGAATGGTGTGCTTGGTGTTTAGGAAGTGCAACTGTTTCTACAATGATATTTTTAACCAACTTCTTATTGGTAGACTTGGAGGTGACTTACTACCTTGTACAATATAAGGGGCTCATAGTAATTCTTCATGGAGTAGCTGCCGCTATAGGGGTAGGAGGAGCTACTATTACCGATACACTGTTCTTCAAGTATCTTTCAGATAAGAAGATCTCTAAAGAGGAAGCTAGCACACTTAAAACCCTTTCTACTTTGATATGGTTTGCTCTGGGACTATTGGTGCTTACTGGCGTAGGACTTTATATGCCAGAAAAAGAAACATTACTACAAACACCAAAATTCTTGGCGAAGATGATAGCCGTAGCTGTGCTTATAGTAAACGGTGTAGCCCTCAACTTCATAGTTTCTCCTAAGATAACAAAGATAAACTTCGACGATCAAGAACCTATCAGAGATATAAAAAATGATATACTTCGCCACGTAGCTTTTGCTTTAGGGGCTGTATCTATTATCAGCTGGTACTTTGTATTTATACTTGGGTCTTTAAGAAGTACAAACATGACTTTTGATAACATAATACTTATTTATCTACTTGCTTTAGTTATCGGGGTATTGGGGAGCCAATTTTTTGCCGAACACATAAGAAGAAAGGATTCTCTAAAATAGTAGACACACATAGTACATTTTGGTATAAAGATATAGCCAATTTCTTGGTATATGGTGTCTATAGTGTAATGGTTAGCACTAGAGTTTGTGGAACTCTCAGTTCGGGTTCAAATCCCGATAGACACCCAAAGTGAACATTTTATATCAAATAGTGATTTTCTAAGTATGAGTTTTGAACAGGAAGAAAACATTCCAAAATTAATAAATGAAGTACCCCCGCAAAAAGGTTTCCAAGATAAAATAGGTGAGTATGTTCTACGTATTGAAGAAGGAGAAAAAATAGAGTCTTTTGGTGATATTCCTCAATCATGGAAGCAAGAAATAAACAGAAGACTAAAAGAAAAAGAAGAAATACAAAAAAAAATAGACAAAAGACATAAACAGGATCAAGAAGAAATAAATAAAATACGAAAAGAGATTTTAGACACCAGTAAACCTGAAGGGTTGGAAGAAAAGAATAATAAACTCAAAGAATATCTCTTAAATAAAATACAAGATCGTTTCACGAAAGAAGTGTCTAGAAATCTTGCTATATCTAATATACAGAAAGCAAATAATTTAGAATTATATAAAATTGCTCTAGATCAATTTTATAATGATAATAGGAAAGCAAACTATGATCGTAATAATGAAAAGTTTGATTATGATGTAGAGCAAGTGACCTCAGAGGTCAATGATTTAATAAAAAGAGTTCAAAATGAAAACGGGTGGCATTATCGTATACCACAAACAGCTACAACAGCAAATAAGTCAAAAGAACGTTTTAGTTTGAATGTTTGGGCAAATAAAGAACTTGTACGAAGACTTGATGAGTTAACATATAAATATGGTATTTATTACAAAACACCAACACAAGCTGATGATTGGAATGAAAGAACTGACCCGGTCACGATTTACATTACAAACCCTGATTTAACACCAGATCAAATTGAGCAACTTAAACAAGAAGTTATTCAAGTTACGAAAGATTTTATACGTGATAATAATGGTTTTGGAATATATGGTGAAAATATTTCAGAGGGTGTTGAGTTTGGTCCTGAGAGTACGCCTGAAGAAATAAAACGATTAAAGACACAAGCAGAAACGATCAGTCTAGAAGCAAAGGAGGCACTTGATCAATATTTACAGAGAAATGGTAAGGAGAAGTCGTCGGTTGGTCAAAACATCGCCGCCCAAAGACTTATTAATTTTTTAAGTTAATAGGTTTTTCTGTAGTTTTTATTGGGCATCTTTATTTTAAAATTATTTTCAATAAAATATTGATCTTCACCCAACTTTATTTAAAAGTGATATAATATTCTTATGAAATATTTAAGGAGCATTCTTTTTCTGGCAATTTCTTTTTTTGCTTCTTTTTCTGTTGCTTCTGCTCACGAAGCATACGTCATATCTTACAAAGACTTTTGGTCTGGCATACACGCTCCGTTTAGCGGACACGCTTTCGACGCTCTAGCGTCTTCGAGCAACCTTCATACAACCATAGTCATCGTGATATCTGTTTTTATTCTCCTTACTGTTAGTTTTTTTATAAGAAGAAGTTCTGTTGGACAGAAGATGAGTTCTTTTATAGAAAGATTTTCTAGATTTGGACCTCATTTTGTAAGAGTCACTATAGGTATAGCTTTTATACTCTCAGCTTTGGGCGATAGTTTTTTGGGTCCAGAACTAAAAGTAGATCTACTTCCTTTTCACAGTTTGATACAAACCACCTTACTTATTATAGGGGTTATGATATTGGTCGGATTTTTGACCGAGATAGCTGCTCTTTTAGGAATAGTTATCTTCTTAGTCGGGATGTCTGTGTTTGGTGGATATTTATTCACTTATCTAAATTATTTTGGAGAACTTTTGGTTTTGCTTTTGTTTGGTATGAGGGTTTTTTCTATAGATAAATATATTTTTGGTCCATTACGAAGATTTACTTTTTTTGAAAAATACGAGACTGTCATAGTCAGAGTCTTTTACGGACTAGCTTTGGTCTATGCTGCTATCACAGTTAAGCTCCTTCATCCTGACCTAACAGTTTCTGTAGTCGAAAACTGGCATCTGACAAATTTCCACTGGCTTTTCCCATCTGATCCACTTTTGGTTACACTAGGAGCTGGTATAGTCGAGACTGTTATAGGAATATTTATAATATTTGGTTTTGAGATGAGGCTCACTGTTCTTATAAGTCTTTTTTATATAACACTATCTTTACTTTATTTTAGAGAACTTGTCTGGCCACATCTTTTACTTTATGGAATATCACTCAACCTTTTGGTTCAGCCAGAAGTGTTCACTATTGATCACATACTTTTCAGCCATCACCGAAAAGCCAAATCTTGGTGGAGAAGACCTTTTTCGCCTCATAATGATAGAGGGAAGAGCCAGAAGGGGTCTAAGGAAACAGAAATGTCTGTGGGAGCCTAATACCACAGACCATGTTGTCTATTTGTCTCTAACTCGCAGATACTAGTAAAACCACTATTAAGGTTATCCATATTATTGAGCTGAGCACTCTACTGTTCTTGTTCGTATACATATCTTTCTTTACTATATTGTTACACTTTATATGACACACAAGAGAGGTGTTTTCTTACATTAAAAAAACCGGAGCAAAGCTCCGGCTCCAGATTATATTCTGGTTTTTATATTCTGGTCTCGTTCAGGTCCGACCGAGACAATATTTATGGGTACACCCAAGGTTTCCTCAATGAACTTGATGTACCCCGTGAGACCTATTGGTATATGGTAACTTTCTCTTATATCAGAGATATCACCCCAACCAGGCAGTTCTTTGTACACAGGCATGTGTTTTTCGGACAGATCAAAAGGCATATCGTTGTACACATTACCATCTTCATCTCTGTAAGCGACACAGACCTTCAGGCTTTCAAAACCTGCAAGTACATCAGCTTTGGTAAGGATGATTTCATCCACACCATTGGTCTGGACCGCATGTTTTAGTACAACCATATCCAGCCATCCACACCTACGTGGTCTGCCGGTGGTAGAACCGTACTCACACCCTACATCCTTCATTCTATCTCCGGTGCTGTTACGAAGCTCGGTAGGGAAAGGTCCTTCACCCACTCTAGTGGTGTAGGCCTTGGCAATACCGATGACCTTACCGATCATCTTGGTCGATATCCCGAGACCTGTACATACTCCACCTATAGTCACATTTGAAGAGGTGACAAATGGATATGTGCCATGGTTGATATCGAGCATGGTGCCCTGTGCTCCTTCTGCCAAGACTTTTTTTCCCGCAGAAAGTTGTTTTCTCAGGTAATATCCTGAGTACACGACTTGTATGCCACTTTCCAAGAACCAGTCTACAGCGGCGAAGAAGTCATCATCAGAGAGTACTTCTTCGTTGCAGTTGTTGCTGTGCAACAACTGTTCATGGCTTTTCCTCAGTTTGTAATATTTCTCTTTAAAGTAAATACTGAATAGATCTCCGATACGAAGTCCTTTACGTTGTGTCCGGTCAGTATAAGCAGGTCCTATGCCTTTTTTTGTTGTTCCTATCTTGTTGCTACTTATTTTTTCATTCATACCATCTAACAGCCTGTGTGTTGGTATGATGATGTTTGCGTTTTGGCAAACAAGAAGTCTCTCGGTTATACCAGGATCTGACTGCTGAAGACTTTCCACCTCTTCTTTGAATAATATCAGGTCTATGACCATACCACCACCCAAAAGGTTGATAGTGCCTTCGTTAAATACCCCGGAAGGTACCATGTGAAGTACGTGCTTCTTTTCTCCGATCACTATAGTGTGGCCAGCATTGGGTCCACCCTGGAATCTTGCAAATATGTCATATTCACTGAGCAAGTCGGTGAATTTACCTTTTCCTTCGTCACCCCACTGGAGTCCGAGGAGTACATCTACTTTTGCCATTATGAATCTACAGTTTGTTCTACTTGATAGTATATTCTTTTTCTCAAATGTCAATTTTGGACTGTGTTCTAATTTATCCCCAACCCTTTCCGGGTATCATAAATAGTAGTAAAATTAATATATGACATATAATTTACATCCAATATTTGTGCACTTTCCTATAGCACTACTTACGCTTTATTCCGTATTAGCTGTGTTGCCATTTCGCAAATGGTTTCCAAATGTGAACTGGAGAGATATACTTTTTGTACTTTTAGCAGCTGGATTTTTCGGAGCGTACTTATCTACCGCCACAGGAGAAACGGCAGAACATTTAGTAAGAGTAGATAGTAATGTTTTGCATGCTCATACTTTTTTTGCTGCTATGTCTATGTGGACTTATGGGCTTCTGTTTTTGGGAGAAGCACTCAGAGTTCTGGATGCTAAGATAAAAAGGCTTGGTTTTATTTCTTTTTTGTTTCCTATTTTAGATAAAGTAAAAAACATTTTGCAAAATAAAGGTGTTATGTTTTTGCTGGCGGCGCTTGGTTTTGTGGCTATGCTCCTCACAGGGCTTTTAGGGGGAGTAATGGTGCACGGCGCCACGGCAGACCCACTTGCTCCTATCGTACTTAGATTATTAGGTATCAATGCATAATATGAAAGGTTTTAAAGAAAACATAGAAAAACTAACACTTGAAAATGAGAACTTTAGAAAAGTCCTCTATACAGGACAAGAAAGCCAGCTCGTTTTGATGAGTTTGCTTCCTGGTGAAGATATAGGATATGAAGTACATAAAGAAAATGATCAATTTTTCCGATTTGAAGCAGGTAGTGGGGAAGTGCATATAGATGATACTGTGTACAATGTGTCTGCTGACGATGCTGTTATAGTGCCAAAAGGAGCTCGTCATAACATAATAAATACAGGAGAAGATAAAATGAAGCTCTACACTATATATTCGCCAGCTCATCATAAAGATGGTATTGTAAGAGACACTAAGAAGGAGGCAGAAGAAAACGAAGCCGAGTTTGACGGAGTGACTACAGAGTAACTAGTGACAATGTGCGCATGTGTGCCTAGTATCATTAATCTCTAAGTGATCCTTATTTATAAGAAGTATTGCTAAATAAGTGGTTATTGGTACACATAATATGATACCAATGCTTCCAGCTAGGGTTCTTACTATTTCAGCTGCTAACTGCTCTGTATTTACTGTATACAAAAATGACAGATTTAGACTCTTATATAATAGTAATGTAGGTAAGCCCACACCAGCATAAGCTAGCACTAGAGTATTTACCAAAGAACTAGTGTGGTCTTTTCCTACAGTTAGCGCTCCTCTGAAAACATCTTTTTTGGATTGATTAGGGTTTGATTGCCAAAGTTGTTTCACTATAGAGACCTGTGTAATAGCAATATCATCTAATACACCTATAATTCCTATTATAATTCCACCCAGAAGTATTCCTTTTACATCTATAAACCCCCCTGAGTTGAAGTTTACGTAAACAGCTTCCTCAGATACGTATCCGTTTAGCTGTCCTAGTTCTACAGAAAAGTATGCCAAGAGAGCTGTTATGATCATTGTTGTGCCCAACCCTAAAAGAGCAATAAAAGATGTCCTGTTCCACCCGTGAGTAATTATTACTGCAAAAAACAGTATTATTATTGAAATAATTATAGAAAATAATACCGGCGATCCAAATTTCATCAAACCTGGCAATAGAACATATATAATAACTAAAAATGACCCTAAAAGTCCTAAAATACTTTTTACACCTTGTTTACCGGCAAAGATTATTACAGTGGCAATAAAAATAAGAAGCAAAATAAATAATATAAAAGATCTATCTATTTGGTTTACATATTTATATGTAACATCATTGAACTCATCATAATTTTCTAATACAAAAAATCTATCCCCAACTTTAAGTGGAAAAGTGTCATTTGTTATATCAAAAACCTCACCCTTGTTTTCCTTGGAAAGGGAAGTAGCTTTTATTTCTTGTATTAGTACCTCATTTTCGCTATATGTACTTTCAAAGTATTCAGAGGTTATTTCTAGTACTTCTGCCCTATATATTTTTTCTTGAGTTTTTTGTTCTTCGGCAAGGGAAAAGTTTAAAGGTAAAGAAAAAATATATAAAACTATTATAAATAACTGCAATTTTTTCTGCATTATTTAATGCTATCAAATAAAGTTTTAGATTCAAAGTTTGTTTATGCGAATAGTTTGCAAAATAATTTGTATATGTTAAGATACTAATGCAAATAATTTGCAAATATTTTATTAGTATTTATTATAGATCATGTATTTTTATCCACTTATAGCAGCATTATTGGTTTCTGTAGTTTCGTTATCAGGAGCTCTTTTTTTAGCTGGTCCACTTAAAAAACTACTCAATATGCACCTGTCTTATTTATCTTCTTTCTCTGCTGGTGTATATATAGTTACAGCTATACTTATTATTTTAGAAGCTAGTGAGTCCTTGAGTATTGGATTTACTATACTTTTTGTTTCCATAGGTTTTGTTCTTTTCTTTGCTTTGGAAAAGTTGATCCCCGAAGCCCACCATTGTTCGCACGACGGCTGTGACACCACTCACAATGAGAAGTTTGCTAGTAAGGTACTTCTTTCTGATTATTTTCATAACATAGGAGATGGTATTCTTATAGCTGCATCATTCTCGGCAAGTGTCAGTATAGGTATACTAGTCACACTTAGTATTGTCGTTCATGAGTTTGTTCAAGAAATATCAGAATTCATACTCCTGAAAGAAGCTGGGTATAGTAACAGAAAAGCTCTTTATAGAAATTTCATTGTCGCACTCAGTGTGTTTTTAGGAGTGGGTCTAGGTCTTTTGATAAAAGACATGCATGTTTTTGAGTCAATAATACTTGCGATAGCATCTGGGGCTCTGCTACAAGTTGTATTTGTGGATATTTTACCACACAAGACCCAAGGTAATTTTTCTCATATAATGAGACACTCGATGATATTTGTTTTTGGTGTAATAGTAATACTTGGTATTAGAAACATTGTTCCGCATACTCATGTATTGGAAGACGAACACGGACATCACGAAAATGAAGATGAGAATGAAAACGACCATAATCTGGATATGTAATATGTAGTATAATATATTTGTAAATATTTATGAGGAAGACACAAAACAGAGAAGATATAATAAACATTTTTAAGAAAAATCCAGGGAAGTTTTTTTCTGCGAAGGAAATTTATGAAAAATTACAAGATTTAGACTTGGCTACTGTTTATAGAAACCTCTCTTTATTTAAAAATGAAGGACTTATAAAAGAACATAAAATTAACACAGAAAAAGAATCATTTTATGAATTTTCAAGTAATAACTCGCATCATCATGTAGTCTGTGAGGCTTGTAGTGAAGTAATACATGTTGATCTACCAAAAAGTGTTTTAAAGAATATAAAAGGTATCGGTCATTTTAAAAATGGCAGTATTTCCGTGACTATTTCTGGTGTTTGTGATAAGTAATCAGTTGTATGCCCACTAATTTCTATTGTGATATAATTGGAGTATGAATTTTGGCATGGAAAACGGAGGTCTTTTTCCTAAAAAAGATCTGGAAAACACAGAAAATAAAATTGAGGTTAAAAATTATACTGAATACGATGATAGTCAGGTGAGAACTTATGTATCATTTTTTCTTGCTAATGAGCATGGATATGATCTAAATACAGAAGAGCTGGTAAAAACTATAAAAGACAAACTTGTAGAAGCATATAATTTTCCAGAAAATGGCGCTGTGGTAGTAGACGGGAAGTATCTTAGAGTGCGATTACCTTCCGGGGAATTTTTTCAAAAACCATTATTAGATCAACAGCTAGATGAAGCTGCTTAAATACTTTCTTTACTAAAAAACGATTTTTTGTTAGATTCTTTTTTATGCAAAAAAACACCCAAGCAATAATACTAGCAGCAGGTAAGGGGACCAGAATGAAGACAGAACACCCAAAATGTCTTACACCTCTTGGAAATAAGACCTTTTTAGATATGGTACTTTTAGCTACAGAGTCAGTGTGTGATAGATCTGTAGTAGTTGTGGGATATAAAGGGGAAGAAGTGATAAACCACGTAAGTGATGGGGTGGCAGATTTTGTCTGGCAAAAAGAGCAACTTGGTACAGGTCATGCAGTAGCTGCAGCAAAAGACATTTCTAAGAGCAGGGATTTACCCAACACACTAGTGCTCATGGGTGATCAGCCTCTTATCTCAGGTAGTACACTTGAAGAGCTTGTGAAAGTTCATTCTGACAAAGAAGCTACCATCACACTACTGACCGCTGTTGTGCCTGACTTTGAAAATGAATTTTCTCCTTTTTTACGTTTTGGTCGCATCATAAGAGACGAACACAATGCTGTAGACAAGATAGTAGAATACAAAGACGCGACAGAAGAAGAAAAGAATATAAAAGAAGTAAATATAGGTACTTATATTTTTGATTCAAATTTTCTCTGGCAACATATAGAAAAACTAGGCAACAAAAACGCTTCTGGAGAATATTATATTACTGACCTTATCCAAATAGCTTTTGAAGAAGGAAAGAAGGTGTTGCCTTTTGTACTTCCAGACACAAAAGAAGCTTTTGGAGTGAATTCACCTGAAGATCTAGAAATAGTAAAAAATAAAATCTAATTTGTTATAATTAGACTTATGGTACTTGAATTTGTTTTATTTGCTTTAGGTTTTTTTGTACTTATAAAAGGAGCCGACCTAGTAGTTACCGGCGCTTCTGGTATAGCGAAAAAAATGGGAGTAAGTCAACTCGTCATAGGTCTTACGATAGTAGCTTTTGGTACATCTGCTCCAGAGCTAGGGGTAAATATATTTTCTGCGCTCAAGGGTGTGACAGATATAGCTATAGGTAATATTTTGGGTAGCAACATAGCCAACATACTACTTATTTTAGGTATATCAGCGATGTTTGCTGATCTTACTGTACAAAAGGATACTATATTTAAAGAAATACCCTTTAGTCTTTTAGCAGCGCTTGTTTTGATATTTTTGGCTGCTGATGGACTTTTTATATCTAGTTATGAATCACTTCTTACTAGAGGAGACGGGCTTACACTACTAGCCTTTTTCTCAATATTCTTTTACTACACTGTTAGCATCGCCAAAAATGGTAATACTAAAATAGAAGAAGAGGAAGATAAAGAGACAACAAAAAAGATACTTCATCTTGTTTTTATTATCATACTTGGTTTTGTAATGCTCGTCTTTGGAGGTAGGTGGATAGTCAATGGTGCCACTACCATAGCAGAGCTTTTAGGACTATCTCAGTCCATAATAGGTCTTACCATTGTTGCTATAGGTACATCTTTACCAGAACTAGTGACCTCTGTCATCGCTGTACGAAAAGGGGAGATAGATATAGCTATAGGTAATGTTGTGGGGTCTAATATTTTTAATATATTTTTGGTTTTAGGTATTACATCTATAATAAGACCACTTCCTTTTTCTGACACCGCGCTCTCCTATGCTTTCATGACTGTAGCTACTAGTATGCTTTTGTTTGCATTTTTGTTTGTTGGTAAGAGGCACACTATAGATAGATGGCAGGGTTATGTGTATGTGGGTCTTTATATTTTATATATAGTTTATATTATTTTTATTTCCTAGTTTATGGGTAAGACTGTAAAAGTGTCTGACAAGATGCAAAAAAATTACACTTATGAATTGTCTGAACCTATAGGTAAGAATTTTGATAAAGATTTCAAGCCAGACCTTACTCCAAAAGAGATGCTCTCGTTAGGTGTGTTCGGTGGAGTGTATATGAGAGATTGTCAGAAAGAGTTTCCAAAAGATTGGTTTAAAAAGGCTAAGTTTGCTCCGAAAGGAGTTTATAGGCCGCAAGCTAGTATTAATTATTTTGGTGTAAATGCTTCACAGTCTCTTGCTGAGTGGGAAAAGAAGGGTTGGATAAATGAGAAGAATGATCCACGTGGCTGGTTTCAATGGTACTGTAGATATTATATGGGACGACGACTACCTAAAGAAGACCAAAGACAGGTAAAAAGATGGAATGCAATAAGGAGACATATAGGACAAATAGCAGCCAACTGTAGACCTGGGGATATTAATTGTCGTCCACGTCAGAGACAGGCATTATTACACTGGGCATATGATTCTAGAAAATTCTAATAATATGATGAAAAAAGTAGTTATAACAGGTGGGGCGGGATTTATCGGTAGCAAAATAACCGAGTCTCTCATAGAGAAGGGTTATAGTGTTACCGTTCTTGATATATTTCCACCTAAAACAGAAAAACCCAATCTTTCTTTTGTAAAAGTAGACACATCTTTAGAAATGGATCCAAAAATATTTGAAGGAGTGTATGGTGTTATAAATCTTGCTGGAGTAAATATAGGACAGAGATGGAACAAAAAAATAAAAACATCTATCAAAGATTCTAGAATAAACACAACTATAAATCTTGTAAGTGCTATTTCAAAAACAAATGTTAAACCAAGCACACTAATATCTGCTTCTGCTGTTGGAATATATGGAGACCAAAAAGATGTGCTTCTAGAAGAAGGCTCGAGTTATGGTAGAGATTTTCTCGCACAAGTTGCAAAGAGTTGGGAAGAAGAAGCGTCTAAAGCTCGTGATCTTGGAACCAGGGTTTGCCTAGTTAGAACTGCGCATGTCTTAGGGAAAGGCGGGATACTGGGTGCACTTACTCCGGTTTTCAAAAAACACTTAGGTGGATATTTTGGAAATGGAAAGCAGTATATGCCATGGGTGCACTGGCAAGACATAGTGAATATATATGTTTTTCTTTTAGAAAAAGACTATGCAAGAGGCTCTTATAACACTGGTGCAGGAGAACCTATAACTCAAAAAAAACTTTTTAAAACTTTTGCAAAAGTAAACAAATTTTGGCCTGTATGGATGATCCCTAGACCTATAGCAAAAATAGTTTTGGGAGAGTTTGGGCTTTCGCTTTTTTCTTCACAAAAAATCAGCTCCGAAAAGCTGATTTCACTAGGGTTTTCCTTTAAGTACACAAACGTTTCTGAGGCTATAAAAAATATCTAATCTTTATTTATTTTTATCACTAATATTTCAGAATCCGTACCTATCCTCATGGGTACAAGTGCGGTACCTACTCCTGAGGTGACGATAGATGTATTTCCACCAAAATAGTTTATTCCATATGTGTATGATTTATACATTGATCTTACAAGCCATGTGACAGGGAAGAACTGACCTTTGTGTGTATGACCAGATAGTACTAAGGATATTCCTTTTTCCATAAGGAATTTTGCATGTTTTGGATCGTGGAGGAGGGCTATAGAAGATATGGTTGTGTCTAGATTCATTTTTTGTATCTGTTCTTCTGCGTGATGTTCATTTTTTTCAGAAAAATCAAAACCAGCTATTTGGGTGTCGTTTACTATGGTTTTTTCATCTATAAGAGTATTGGTTAGGTTTTTTATTATTGGGAAATATTTTTCTGGTTCGGCATTGTAGTATTCATGGTTACCAGGTGTGTAATATACACCATATGTACTTTTTATTTCTTGCAAGGGTTGTAATATATTTTCATAATCAAAAACCGGCCCATCTATCACATCTCCTGCGATAAATACTATGTCAGGGTTTGTATCATTTATAATCCTTACGACTTTTTTCAAAAACCTCAATTTCCTAGTAGGTCCTATATGTAAATCAGAAATGAGTACTATTTTTTTGTCTTTCCATTTTTCGTACAAACTCTCATTTTTTATTTCAACGTTTTTTATCTTTGTTTTACTTGCATGGTATATTCCATACTTTACCAATATAACTTCTAGTATGAGTAAGATATAAGTTATTTCTTTGTAAGGTATTTTATAAACAAAAACATCTGTCAGATAAAGTCCCGCTGAGACTATAGATATAGCAAAAGTATACATGATGACAGCTAGCCAAAAGGCACTCATGTTGTACATGAGAAAATATATTTTTCTATATTTGTTGTACCCCAGAGTCATACTAGCTATGAGCATAGTAGGGAAGAACACAGATATTACTAGGATAAGTGATTTAACGCTCTGGCTGATGATATCTATTTTTGTGAACACATCTACGATAAAAAAAGAGGAGAAAAATATTATTACTCCAAACGGTATTATCATGAAGAAAAATCTTGATTTCATTTAAGCCAACTCTTTTAGATCTTTTATCACCTCACTCGCGTGAGTTTCTGGTTTTACTTTGCTATAAATTTTTCTCACGACACCTTCCGGGTCTATAAGAAAAGAAATTCTTTTTGGCATCATGATACCGTCAGCTCCATATTCGTTTATTATTTTTCCTTCTTTGTCGGAGATAAGAGTGAAAGGTAGGCCGAACTTTTCTATAAAACCAGAATGAGACTTTTCGCTATCTTTGGATACTCCGAGAACTACGGCGTTTAGTTTTGTGAACTCTTTGTGAGTGTCGCGAAGAGCACAAGCTTCTTTAGTGCATCCAGGGGTGTTGTCTTTAGGGTAGAAGTACAAAAGTACCCATTTCCCTATGAAATCGCTAAGTTTTATTTTGTTGCCACTCTGATCTACAGAGTTGAAGTCTGGCGCTTTTTTGTTTTCTTTTATCATCACCATCTATGGTAACAAATTTAGTGTAAAATACGAGAGTTTGTGTTAATATTTACCGGTATGAAAAGGAGTATATGGTTTTTGTTTTTTACAATATTTCTCGACCTTTTAGGGGTCGGTATTTTGATACCTATAGTACCCTTACTATTTGCTGATCCGTCTTCAGCTTATTTTCTACTTTCTCCTGGTACTAATATAGACTATGGATACATACTACTTGGTTTTCTTGTTGCTTCTTATCCACTGTCTCTTTTCCTTACAGCTCCGATACTTGGACAGCTTTCAGATAGGTTTGGTAGAAAAAAAATACTCATCATATCTATAACAGGTACAGCTCTGTCTTATCTACTTTTTGCTTATGGTGTGAAGGAGGGAAGTATTCCGATCATTTTTATATCTAGAGTATTGGACGGACTCACGGGGGGTAATATATCTGTTGCTCAAGCTGCTATTGCTGATCTTACACCAAACAAAGATAGAGCTAAGAACTTTGGACTCATAGGAGCTGCTTTTGGGCTTGGTTTTATACTTGGACCATTTTTAGGTGGAGTAATGTCAAAACCTGACATAATAAGTTGGTTTAGCATTACGACTCCATTTATATTTTCATCTATACTCTCTGTGATAAACGTACTTTCACTCATCTTCTTCTTTAAAGAAACACATCAACCAGACCCTACAAAAAATAAAATAGATTTTCTGGTCTCATTTAAGAAAATAATATCTGCCAAGAACTATAAAGATGAGAGGATCATATTTTTGTCTACATTTCTTATGAGTTGTGGTTTTACTTTCTTCACCACTTTCTTTGGAGTATACCTCATAACAAAGTACAATTTCGACCAGACACAAATAGGCAGTTTCTTTGGATATGTCGGGCTTTGGATAGTTATCACCCAAGGACTCATAACCAGATTTTTGGCCAAGTATGTAAGTGAGGTGAAAGTCTTGCGGGTAGTGTACTTTACTAGTGCCTTGGCTATATTTTTGTATTTCTTTCCAGAACAAGCAAAAGCCCTTTTGTATATCGTGCCGGCCTTTGCTATATCCAACGGTCTAGCCAACGCCAACTCTATGGGGCTTTTATCTAGAAAGACCAGACCAGATATGCAAGGAGAAGTTTTGGGTATAAACTCTTCTGTTATGGCTTTGGGTCAGACTATACCACCGGTACTTTCTGGTTTTATTGCAGCTATATTGTCTCCAGGAGCTCCTCTTATCATCTCAGGTATAGTTATAGGTGTTGCCGGACTCGCTTTTGTGTTTTTGTATGAGGAAGGCGAAGAAGACGGGCTTGATAATATCTAAAAAGTCTTTAAAATATAGGTATGGTTAAAAATTCATTAGCAATTTTAGCAATTATATTTGTCTTAGCTGTCGCTGTGACGGTATCTATTCGCAATGCGGAAAAGACAGGTAAAATGCCAACTCTTTTTGATGAGAGCGCAAATACAGAAGGAAATATGGAAATAAATAACAATATTCCTTCTACATTAGAAGATAACAAATCAGACTCTGTTTCGGCAGATGAAAATAATATGAGTGATGTAATAAGAGAATTCACCACTGAAGGAGGTGTAAAAGTCGAAGTTAAAAAAGAAGGTCAAGGAGCTGAAGCTCAAGCTGGTACAGAAGTAAATGTACACTATACTGGTATGCTTACAGATGGAACAGTTTTTGACTCAAGTGTTTCCAGGGGAGTGCCTTTTAGTTTTACCTTAGGTGCAGGACAAGTGATAAGAGGTTGGGAAGAAGGAGTACTTGGTATGAAAGTAGGAGAAGTAAGAACTCTCACTATACCTTCTGATATGGCTTATGGTGACGGAGGTATACCAGGAGCTATACCACCGAAGGCGACACTTATTTTTGATGTCGAAATGGTTAGTTTTTAATAGATAATTTTTTATGAATATGTTTGAAGGATTACAACAACAAGAAAAAACAAGAATAGCAAAAACATTGGCACTTTTCCTTTTGGTTTTGACAGCATTCTTCTTTTTTAAAGTTATATATCAAATAAGAAGTTTTAGATATCTAGGAGGTGTGCCACAGTATAACTCCATCACAGTGTCTGGGCACGGTGAAGTGTTGGCAAAAGCTGATACAGCTACTGTGACTTATTCTTATACAGCAGAAGCTACTACTGTAAAAGAAGCACAAGATATGTTGAATGAAAAAATAAACGCTGTAGCCGCTAAGCTTACAGAGATAGGAATAGAAGAAGATAGTATAAAGACAACTAGCTTTGTCTCTACACCGAAGTACAAGTATGATGGTTATACAAAATGGCCAAGATATGAACAAGATATTGTAGGTTATAAAGTAGAACAGACCAATGAACTTAAGATAAAAGATACTGAGCTTGTAGAGCCTGTACTCGCTGCTATAGCAGAATCTGGAGACTTCCAAGTATATGGACCTATGTTTGAAGTAGGTGATACTGATGCTCTAGAAGAAGAAGCAAGATCTCTAGCGATACAAGATGCTAAAGATGAAGCACAAAGACTCGCTAAGGATCTAGGTGTAAAACTAGTAGGAGTAATGAGTTTTTATGATGAGTCTGACTACGGACCATACTATGGAGGTGATTATGCAGCTAGAGATGTTATGTACGCTATGCCAGAATCCGCACCAGTAAGTACGCCAAATCTTTCTGAAGGTGAAGATACAATAACGAAGAATGTGTCTGTAACGTTTGAGATAAGATAAAAACTTTCTATAAAAACAACTCCAAATCGGAGTTGTTTTTATTTTGGTATAATAGATATATGGCAAAATTCATGAAAGCTCACGGCATGTTCATCACTCTAGGTGTGTTTCTTATTCTATGGTCTATGGTTTTTGCAAATGTGGATGTGGCCTCTTTTGTACAAAGAATAGGACAGACAAATGGATATATTATAGCTATAGTGGTGGCTTTGGTAGGAGGACTTTCTGCTTTTACCACAGCTTCTTTTTATACCACTGTGGCTGTACTTGTAGTAGGAGGACTCAACCCACTTTTACTAGCACTTGTAGTGGCTCCGTTTCTGATATTGGGGGATTATGTTTTTTATTACTTTGGCAGGAAAGGTAGGATGCTTATACCTGAAAGGAACTACAGATTTTTATCCAAAGTAGAAAGTGTAGTCAATCACAAAAGGAAAATAATACCTTCATTTTTCATCTATTTATATTCTGGACTTACTCCACTACCAGCAGATGTTCTTATGGCTCTTTTAGCTATAGCTAAGTATCCTTTTAAGTATGTAATACCTGTAATATTTTTAGGGCATATAACCTTTATCCAGATAGTATCCATATTGGCTATCAACACTTCCTCTTTGTTTTATTAGGTACTTGCTAAAATCCTAAAAAGGGTGTATATTTGACACGTGCCCAGTATAGGGTTTTTTTTATTGAATTATTTTAAGTAAATTATGAAGATAGTAGAATTTTTTAAATCTACAAAAAATGAAATGAGCCACGTAGTATGGCCTAAGAGAAGAGAAGTGATAATATCCACTATTGTTGTGGTTGTTGTGTCTGTGCTCATTGCATATTTTCTAGGAGTTTTCGATCTTATTTTTGGAAAAGGTTTGGGTATTATTATTAATCTATAAAAGTCTATGGGAAAACAAGAAGTTACAGGAGAGAGGCACTGGTATGCAGTGCACACATATTCTGGATATGAAAATGCTGTAGAAAGAAATCTAAAGCAAAGAATAGATTCTCTTGGTATGAATGACAAAATATTTAACGTGATAGTACCTACCGAAAAGAAAGTTAAGATAAAAGGAGGTAAGAGAGTCGAAGTAGATGAAAAAATATATCCTGGTTATGTGATAGTAGATATGATAGTTACTGACGACTCATGGTATATAGTGAGAAATACTCCTAGAGTTACCGGATTCGTTGGGTCTGGAGTAAATCCAGTACCACTAGACCAGAAAGAAGTAGACATGCTCTTCTCTAGAATGAACAAAGATACACAAGCTAAGCATGCTATAGATCTAGAAGTAGATGAACAAGTCATCATCACCGACGGTCCATTCAAAGAACTAGAAGGTAAAGTAGCAGAAGTAGATCAAGAAAGAGGAAAAATCAAAGTTCTTGTATCTATGTTCGGTCGTGAGACACCTGTAGAGCTAGATTTCTTGCAGGTAAAGAGAATATAACCTTTTGGTTTACAAAAATACACATTTCTGATATTCTCTAGTGCGTTACGCTTCAAAAAAGTCCCGACGCTTTAGTCGGGATCCCGACAGATTGTCGGGACTTCAAATTATTACTATAAGAAAAAATTATGGCAAAAAAAGTTATTAAAAGTCTAAAATTGTTTATCCCAGCAGGGAAGGCTACTCCTGCTCCACCTCTAGGACCTACTTTGGGACAGGCTGGAGTAAACATAGGAGATTTTACCCAAAAATTCAATGCTGCTACAGCACAAATGGGTAATGATGTTCTAGGTGTAGTGCTTGAGGTTTATGATGACAGAAGTTATGATTTCCATCTTAAAACTCCTCCAACATTCTCTCTTATCAAAAAAGCAGCAGGAGTGGACAAAGGAGCAAAGAGACCAGGAAGTGGTAGAGCTGGTACTATAACCAGAGCTCAGCTAAAAGAAATAGCAGAAAAGAAAATGCCAGACCTAAATGCAAATGACATAGACGCTGCTATGAAAATAGTAGAAGGACAAGCAAGACAAGGAGGTATAGAAATAACAGACTAAATAAAAACACCCGAAAGGGTGTTTTTATTTGATTATTTACTTACAATATGTAAAATAAGTCGTATGGGACAAGATCTAAAATCCAACACAGACCAAAGACCTTCTTGGGATCAATATTTTCTGAATCTAGCTGAAGTAGTGGGAACAAGAGGGACTTGCGACAGAGGTTATGCCGGTTGTGTAATTACAAAAGATAAAAGGATATTATCTACTGGTTATGTAGGTTCTCCTGTGGGACTACCTCACTGTAGTGAAGTGGGTCATGAGATGCACACAGTGACTCATGAAGATGGTAGTACTTCTAGACACTGTATACGTACAGCGCATGCAGAACAAAACGCCATAAACAACGCTGCTCGTATAGGTATAGCTATAGAAGGAGGAACTGTTTATTGTAAAATGATACCTTGCTATAAATGTGCGCAGAGTATTATCAATGCTGGTATAGTTAGAGTAGTGGCTATGAAAGATTATCATGCATCAGCAAGATCAAAAGAGATTTTCAAAGATGCTGGAATAGAGTATATTGTTTTAGGAGAAATGGAAGTTTATAACGACATGTAAATATGATTGATCTAAAAGAACTACAAAAAGAGGTAATGAGGAACAAGCTTGAAAAAGGTTTCAACACTACAGATGTGGCCTTGGAGTTTTGTAGAGCTCACGAAGAGCTTTCCGAAGCTTTCTCAAAGTTCAACAAAAATGAAGATGGTGTAGCGGAAGAATTTGCTGATGTGGCTATATTTTTACTTGGGATGTCTGAGATACTTGGGTTTGATCTTGAAAAAGAACTACTAAGAAAAATAGAAATCAACAAAAATAGACAGTATAAAAAGACCACTTCTCCTGACGGAAAAACAATTTTCATAAGAATAAAAACAGATATAGACCCTTAAGAAATACCGGCTTTACTAGCCGGTATTTCTTTTATAGTTCACGAATCTGTAGTCATATTCGTGCTTATCATCTTTATCGTGTGATTCGCTCCACGTTTCTTCCCACTCATCACACGAGACTTCGGGGAAAAATGTATCTGCTTCTAATTCTGCATCTACATGTGTGAGATAGAGTCTGTCTGCCAAAGGAAGTGACTCCATGTAGAGCTGTCCGCCACCTATGATAAATACTTCATCATCTTCTTTTGCATTTGATTTTTCCAATGCATCTTCTAGACTACTAGCCAATATACATCCCGGAGCAGAATATGAAGTGTCTCTAGTGACAACAACATTTTTTCTATCAGGGAGAGGTCTGCCTATGGATTCGTATGTTTTTCTACCCATTATCACAGTATGACCCGAAGTGATCTCTTTGAATCTTTTAAGATCAGCTGGAAGCTTCCAAAGTAGCTCGTTGTTTTTACCGAGCTCATTATTTTTACCGATAGCGGCTATGATAGATATCATATTAGACAGCTATAGGAGCTTTTATAGCTGGTAGTGGGTCATAGTCTGAAAGTTCAAAGTCATCTATATCAAAATCTTCAATATTTTTCTTATTAGGGTTTATTTTTACTTTTGGCATAGAAGGCAGGTTTTCTTTTCTAGAAAGTTGTTCTTGTGCTTGTTCTAGATGGTTTAGATAAAGGTGAGTATCGCCACCTGTCCATACGAACTCGCCAGGGTCCATGTCTACTATCTGGGCTATGATCATGGTAAGTAATGCATAACTAGCTATATTAAAAGGTACACCCAAGAAAGTATCGCAACTTCTTTGGTACAGTTGGCAGGAAAGCTTTCTCCGCCCATTTTCTCCTGGTGCTGTATAGAATTGGAATAGACAATGACAAGGAGGAAGTCCGGCTTTTGCCATCTCTTCTATGTCTGCCGCATTCCAAGCAGAGACAATAAGTCTTCTATCATCTGGTTTTGTTTTGAGTCTTTCTATTACAGAAGCTAGCTGATCCACTTTTCCGTCTTTTGTAGGCCAGTGTCTCCATTGATATCCATATATAGGACCTAGATTGCCATATTCTGCAGCGAAGACATCATCTTCTTTTATTCTTTCTACAAATTTTTTTATACCTTCATTCCATTCTTCTGTGCCAGTAGCTGGAACATTTTCTCCACTTCTTATGAGATATGCTTTGTATGGCCATTCGTCCCATATATGAACATTATTTTTTGCTAGATATTGTAGGTTGGTATCACCACGTAGGAACCAAAGTAGTTCATGGACAATAGCCTTGAAAGGTACTTTCTTTGAAGTAAGGAGAGGGAAGCCTTCGTTAAGAGGAAATCTCATTTGGTAACCAAATATAGATTTTGTTCCAGTCCCGGTACGGTCACCTTTTTGCACTCCGTCGCTCATTATTTTTTCTACCAATTTTAGGTATGTTAGGTCTGCATGATATTTTTCCATATTTTCATTATATTAATTTTACATATTAAATACAAACTAAAGTTGACAAATATATATAAAAATGTTATTGTTTTAACATCATTCTTATCTCCTGTATTTTCGGATATAGATTTTCACAGAGAGATACATTCGTGTATCTTTTTTTGTTCCACTGAAGAATGCTTTGAGTATATACACTCAATATTAATCTTGAGCATAAGGTGGATGTGCTAAAAAATATAATTATGAGAAATCAAACACGTGTAAAAACACGGACTGTTAAAGGTTTTGGGGGCAGGAAATCAACCTCACAATCTTCTGGTCGCTTTACTAATACAAGCGATAGTAAAAGAAGGTTTAAAAAAGAATATAGAAAAAATGATAAACCATCTTTTGGTGGAAGGTCTGGTTTTCGTAGAGGTTCACGCAAAGGTGGTCGTTTTAAGGGTGAAAATATATTGATATCACGTTTTGTTCAAAAAGCAGTAGATATTGTAGAAGAAAAATATGTTCCTCAAAATACTTTTGCTGATTTTCCTTTTGCAAAAAGAATTCACGATAACCTTAGTAAAAAGAATTTTATTGAACCTACACCTATACAAGATCAAATAATAAACCACGCACTAGAAGGAAAAGATGTGTTTGGTTTAGCAAACACAGGTACAGGTAAGACGGCTGCGTTTTTATTACCTCTTATAGATAAGGTTGGTAAAAATAAAAATGAGAAAGTTATCATTTTAGCGCCTACCAGAGAACTGGCTCTGCAGATAGAAAGTGATTTTAGAGAACTTGCGTACGGTATGGGTATATATTCTGTAGCGTGTGTCGGAGGTATGAGTATAGGGAAACAAATAAAAGATTTGAAAAGAACCACATCTTTTATTATAGGTACACCAGGTAGAGTTAAGGATCTTATTGAGAGAAAATCTTTTGACCCTAGTCTGTATGGAACTGTGGTATTAGATGAAGCTGATAGGATGCTCGATATGGGATTTCGTCCGGATATGGATTTTATACTTTCTAGATTAAAATCAAAAAAGCATACTTTATTTTTCTCAGCGACTCTTTCTCCAGGAGTAAAAAAGATGACACAAGAATTTTTAGTTGACCCTATATTTGTCTCTGTTATAAATGGTGAAACTTCAAAAAATGTTGATCAAGACATAGTAAGATATAATGGTGCAGATGATAGATTAACAAAACTACAAGAAGAATTAAGAAAAGATGGTTCAGATAAGGTGTTGATCTTTAGAGAAATGAAAAGCTCTGTCGACAAACTATCTTATGAATTAAAAGATAGAGGGTTTAAGGTTGGCGGTATACATGGAGATAAAAGAAATAGCCAACGCATAAGGATATTGGATGATTTTAAAAGAAATAAGATTAATATTCTTATAGCCACCGATGTGGCTGCGAGAGGTCTTGATATTCCAGATGTCACACATGTCATAAATTATGATGTACCAAGCACCTACGATACATATGTTCATAGAATAGGTAGAACTGGTAGAGGTGGTAAAAAAGGGAACGCTTTAACTTTCGTGGAAAACAACTAATTAAAAAAGAAGCCGGGCTAAGTCTACGGCTTCTTTTTTTGTTTTATTAAAAATGCTAAACTCTAATCATGAGTTTTCTAAAAGAAGATAAAGAAATATACGAGGCCCTGTTAGGTGAAGAAAGAAGGCAAAAAGAAGGTTTAGAGCTTATACCATCTGAGAACTATGTTTCAGCTGCAGTTCTAGAAGCCAACGGGTCAGTATTTACCAACAAATATTCAGAAGGATATCCTGGAAAAAGATACTACGGCGGTCAGGATTTTACGGATATAGTAGAGACAGTAGCTATAGAAAGAGCCAAAAAACTTTTTGGATGTAAGTATGCAAATGTTCAACCACACTCAGGAGCTCCTGCAAACTTAGCTGTTTACGCCGCACTTCTTGAGCCAGGTGATACTGTGCTCGGCATGGATCTTTCTCATGGTGGACACCTTACACACGGACATCCTATGACATTGCCAGCAAAGATATATAAATTTGTCACTTACAAGATGAAAGATCCGGATACAGGTGAGATAGACTACGAGGGACTAAGACAAATGGCGATAGAGCACAAACCAAAAATAATTCTTGCAGGTTTTTCCGCTTATCCAAGATCGCTTGATTACACTAAATTTGTAGAGATAGCAAAAGAAGTAGGTGCTATTACTGTAGCAGACATGGCCCACATTGCAGGGCTTATCGCTGGTAAGGCACTGCCTAACCCTTTCGATGCAGGTTTTGATATTATTACTACAACTACTCACAAAACACTTCGTGGTCCTAGAGGAGGAATGATACTTACAAGAGAGAGTGAAGAGATAGCAAAAAAGATAGACAAGTCTATTTTCCCAGGCATCCAGGGTGGGCCACATATGCATACTATAGCTGCCAAAGCTGTGGCTTTTGGTGAAGCTATGACACCAGCTTACAAAGAGTATTGTCAGCAAGTACTGAAAAATGCCAAAGCCATGGAAGAAGTCCTAAGGCGTGAGGGTGTGCGCATGATAGGTGGGGGAACAGACAACCATCTTATACTTGCAGACGTATATGGTTCACTTGGTGTGACAGGAAAAGAAGCACAAACAGTACTCGATGAAGTAGGTATCACATTGAACATGAACTCAATAGCAGAAGACACTAGAAAACCACTAGATCCATCTGGTATTCGTTTTGGTACACCAGCTATCACAACTCGTGGGTTTTTAGAAGCAGATTGTGCCCGTGTCGCAGAACTTATGATAGAGACACTCAGAAACAAAGATGATGAAGCTAAGAAGGCGGAAATAAAAAAAGAGATTGTGAGTATGGCAGAATCTCATCCAATACCAGAAAAATTTGTTTAGTTTTTTACAAAAACAATCTAACTATACGCAAGTCTTCATAAGAGTATTTGTTTTTGAGCACTTCCATTACTGGTTTTAATGGTCGATGTCCATCGACTATACCTACTCTTTGGAAAGCGGACCAGATATTTTTCCAAGTGGTAGCCGGGAGCATTTTTCTTAGATGATATATGTTTATACTAGGATCATTTTCTTTCCAATATTCTGTATGTTCTAGTATGGTGCCCAAAGTAAGATTTCTTTCTTTGGCTATCTCTTTTAGGTCTTTACCTTCTAACAACATTTCTAGAGTTAGTTCCTTTGTATCTTTTTTCTTCTCTTTATATTTTGAACTAGCTCTACTCACGAAATCTTCCTGTGCTTCTTGCAGGTCACTATCGTTCATACTTTCTATCATGCCAGATAGTAGGGAAGACTCTTCTTGCCATTTAGCATCATAAGAAAAAGCTTCTTCATGCAGTGCAAACGCTTTGTCATTTATACCCAAAAGGTGAAGTCCTGAAAGACTTCGGAGTCGAGAAAGAGCTACATAACCCATGCCTTTTTCGAAAGAGTCTCTGAGGTCTATGAGAGCAGAGTCTAGAGACATACCTTGGCTTTTATGTATGGTGATAGCCCAAGCTAGACGAAGAGGGTACTGTGAGACTTTGGCTTTTATTTTTCCATCATCTTCTATAGTCCAGTCCATCCTTTCTACTTCTATCATATCGCCATCTTTCGTCTCTACATAAATATTTTGCTTGTCGCATTTTCTCACTATACCTTGAGTGCCGTTTACAAAACCAAGATCATAATTGTTCTTCACGAACATTACTTTGGCACCTTCTTTGAGTCGTAGCACGGAAGGTGCTAAACAACTTTTTTCAAGCATACCTACTAGAGCATCTGGCCCCGTGCTTTCCATATAGTAGACTAGTTCTTCTCCTTTTATTTTATTTAGTTCTTCGTTGTTTATCTTATCTACATTTATATTCCTCGCAAAAAGCTGGGTATGTATAGTGTCGGTATTTATCTCTTTTACTATTTTTTTCTCTAGTTTTGTCTTGGTTTTTTCATCTACTTCCTGGCTTCGTATAGAGTTGAGTATATCTACAAACTCTTTATCTTCTTGTCTATATTGTTCAGACAGATAACATATTGCTAGATCTAAAGACCGCCAAGCTCTGGAATGATATACAAACTCTGACATTTTTTCTTCTTGCCATATTTCTGGGTCGGTTTCTCTTCTTCCGATAGGAGGGAGCTGGAAAAAATCTCCCACAAGTACTACTTGCATACCACCAAAAGGCCTATCGTCTCCTTTTATTTCTCTTACCACAGCATCTACCATATCCAAACGATAGTCGTGAAGCATAGATACTTCATCTATGATGAGCACCTCAGTCTTTTTTATTCTGTTTTTTAGATAAGATTTTTCTGCGATGTGAGATATTTCACTTTGGGTAAGATGGTCTTTTATACCTATACCACTCCAAGCGTGGATGGTGATACCATTCATATGAGTAGCTGCTATACCTGTAGAAGCCGTGACTCCTACTTTGATATTTTGTTCATCCAACCAAGATATATATTTCCTAACTAAGTGAGTTTTACCACTACCAGCAGAACCAGTAATAAATACATTTCTTCCTGTTTTGAGTATTTTAAGAGCTGTTTCTTGAGTCATGTGGATATACTAGCAAAAAAGGGTAAATACCCCAAGGAGTTGGGTAGAAAAATTTTTTAGTGTAAAATAGCTACATGAACAAAAAAGGAAAGCTCATAGTTGTCGATGGTACCGATGGTAGTGGTAAAGCTACTCAAATAGAGTACTTACGCAAACGTCTTTCTAAAGAGGGGTATACAGTAAAAATGGTGGACTTTCCAGAGTATTATAAGAATTTTTTTGGTAGTTTTATTGCAAACTGTTTACGAGAACAATACTACAACTGGACAAATGTGCACCCTAAAATAGCTTCTATAGCTTATGCTGCAGACAGATGGGAGTCAAAAGAAAAGATAGAAGGCTGGCTTGAAAAAGGATATATAGTTTTGGCCAATAGATATGTAAGTGCTAACCAAATACACCAAGGAGGCAAAATAAGAGATAACAAAAAAAGAAAAGAATTTCTAGAATGGCTCGACACTATGGAACACAAAGTTTTCAAAATACCTCGTCCTGACATAGTGGTATTTTTATCTGTGCCTATAACTGTGACACAAAAACTCATGAAAGAAAGAAATAAAGGTCATGAAAGACAATATTTGAAAAATAAAACAGATGTACACGAGAATGACCTACGATTTCTGGAGAACTCTCGCAAGAGTGCTATGAAGCTAGTAGCTGAACTCAACAATTTTGTGAAAGTAGATTGTGCAAAAAGAGGACAGATGCGTCCACGCGAAGACATACACGAAGAGGTATATGAGATAGTAAAAAAAGAGGTTTTGTAATATGAGCAATTTTATCATCATATATGGTCCTGTGGCGGTAGGTAAATTAACTACAGCCAAACTTCTATCAGAGAAACTTGGTTATAAGATGAGCCATAATCATGCAATAAATGATGTTGTCTCTGATTTATTTGATATAAAGTCAAAAGAGTATGATGAGGTTGTCCATAACATGAGAGTATTCTTTTTTCAGCAAGTTCTTAATCACGATATAAATCTTATCACCACACACTGTTATGCTCACAACTTCGTAAACAAAGTGACAGGTATGACTGATCCAGAATATATAAAAGAGCTGGTAAACATCGGAAAAAGTAATGGTAAAAATGTCTGTGTTGTGCACTTGAAGGCTAGTAATGCAGAGCTTATGAAAAGAGTCGTAGAAGAGTCTAGGAAAGCTCATAAGAAGCTCACCGACGAGCAAATAATGAAAGAAATAAGTGAGCAAAATGATTGGGAAAACTCTGCACCTATAGAGGGACAAATGATTTTGGACAACACAAATCTGTCAGTGGAAGAGTCTGTAAATGAGATTATTAAATATTTTGATTTGAAATGAGTAAAGTAATAGTCGTGGATAAAAATGACAACTTTATAAAACATAAAGAAAGAAACGACAGAAGTCCAGAAGATATTATACGTATCACTGGACTTTGGGTTTTAGATGAAATGGGGAATATTTTACTAGCTCAAAGAGCTTTAAATAAAAAAGACAGCGCTGGGCTTTGGGGTCCGGCTGTGGCAGGTACTGTAGAAGAAGGAGAGACATATGAGTCTAATATTTACAAGGAAGCAGAAGAGGAAATAGGTCTTAAAGGTTACAATTTTACACCAGTAGAAAAGGTAGTTTATATATCAAAAAACGGAGGCAGGTGTTGTCAGGTTTATACTGTAAAAATACCTCATGATTATAATTTTAAAATTCAAGAAGATGAAGTAGAAAAAGTAGAGTGGTTTGATCCAGAAAGTTTAAAAAGTAAAGTTAGAGAAAAACCAGAAGAATTTGTCGGGTCTATGGTTAGATTTGTAGAAAATATTGAGAAATATGCAACTCAAAGTTAAAAAGTTATATGAAGATTCAAAGCTTCCTGTAAAAGGCCATCCTGGTGATGCTGGTATGGACTTCTTTACTAGAGAAAAAGTAGTATTAGCCCCCGGTGAACAAAAAAGGATACTTACTGGCGTAGCGGTAGAGATACCGGAAGGTTATGTTGGTCTTATCTGGGACAAGTCCAGTATTTCTTTTAACCAAGGACTGACCAACTTAGGTGGAGTTATAGACTCCTCTTACAGAGGTGAGATTATGGTCTCTTTGTTAAATACTTCAAACAAGGAACAAGTGATAGAAAAAGATCACAAAGTCGCTCAGATGGTGGTACAGAAGTTTTTGGATTGTGAAATAGTAGAAGTAGATTCTCTTTCCGAAACTATTCGTGGCGAAGGTAGGGAAGGTAGTACGGGTAAGAAATAAAAAAGGCGCTATAAAAGCGCCCTGTGTATTTCATTTGTTGTTCACACACACGATCATATTTCCAGGATTGAGGAGTCTGTTCTCATGGAACTCCTTACACCTGAAACAAAAGATGGTATTGTCTATGTTTCCATATCCCTTCTCGTTGACCTCTCTGTAATGACCGTCTGAATAAAGACGGATATATATTTCTTTACCTGAAGACTTCACAGTGTCTTTCAGGATTTCACTTACAGCTATAATTGTTTGCTCACTCATATTGTAGATTTTGAAATAAGATATCATATATACAGTATTTTTCAATACACTAATCTATACTTTTTTATTGGGAGGATTTCTGCTAATATTTCTTTGTAATGCAAATAGTAGGAAAAATACGGGAGATGGTAGAAAAAGCAGCTAAAGAGCTTGGTTTTGAGAGCATCGATTTTGTTGTGGAAACTCCAGCTGATATAGCAAATGGTGACTATTCTACCAACATCGCTATGTCACTTTTAAAAGGGAGAAGGCTATTTGAGAATTCTATTGAAGGTAGTATCGATACTAAAAATGTTAAATATGGTCCAAATTTTACTACCCCCAGAGAAATTGCCGAAGGTTTGAAAAAGAAAATACTAGATACATTAAAAAACACTTCTGATGGAGATATAGAAAAGATAGAAATAGCCGGTCCAGGATTTATCAACTTTTACCTATCAAGAGAGTTTTTTACCAATTCTTTGGGAAATATTTTAGAGAAAGGAGAAAAATTTGGAAAAACCAAAACACTTTCTGGAAAAAAAATAATGGTAGAATACACCGATCCAAACCCTTTCAAACCTTTTCATATAGGACACCTCATGAGTAACGCTATAGGCGAATCTATATCTAGACTCATAGAAAGCCAAGGTGCAGATGTGGTGCGAGCTAACTACCAAGGAGATGTGGGTCTACACGTAGCCAAAGCTATATATGGTCTCCAGCAAAAAGGTATGCCAGAAGAATCACTTTCTGTGAGTGAGCAAGCTATCTATATAGGAGAGTGCTATTCATATGGTTCAAATGAGTACGAAGACAAA